>JAILGO010000047.1 GCA_024696725.1 Eubacterium sp.
ACCATTATCAAGCAGTTATTCCAGTACATCTCAACCGGCAGAACGGTTTATAAAATCCTCGTTCCGGTTGTTATGGTAATCTTCCTTCTGATGATTGCTTACATCGTACTGCTTGATAACGCTGAGAGAAGACTTCCCATCCAGTATTCAAAGCGTGTTGTAGGAAGAAAGATGTACAGCGGACAGAATACGCACATGCCCATTAAGATTAATATGAGCGGCGTACTTCCGATTATCTTCGCTTCTTCAATCCTTTCGCTTCCCGCTACCGTACAGATGTTCCTTAAGAATAAACCCGCGGACGATACGTTCTGGGGCAAGTTCTTTAACATCTTCCAGGGCGACAGCTGGTGGTATGCTCTTATGTACTTCTTACTGATAATCTTCTTTGCTTATTTCTACAGTACGATTCAGTACAACCCGATTGAAATGGCAAACAATCTCCGTAAGAACAACGGCGCAATTCCGGGTATCAGACCGGGCAGACCTACTTCGGATTATCTTATGAAAATCATTTCAAGGCTCGTACTTATCGGCGCCCTTATGATTTCCGCAGTAGCTCTCTTCCCGATTGTATACTCGCTCATCTGTAAGCTTGCTATTCCGGCTGACACCGACGCCGCAGCTAACTCAATCGCTGCTCAGGGCGGTATGACAATCAGTCTTGGCGGTACATCGCTTATCATTCTTGTAGGCGTTGCGCTCGAAACCGTACGTCAGCTTGAATCACAGATGATGATGAAGCATTATAAAGGCTTCCTTGACTAATAATTCGGAGGAATATAAATGAAACTCATTCTTTTAGGCGCCCCGGGTGCCGGCAAGGGTACTCAGGCTGAAAAGATAGTAGAAAAGTTTAATATTCCGGCAATTTCAACAGGAAACATTATCCGTGCCGCTCTTAAGAACGGCACGGAGATGGGACTTAAGGCAAAGGCGTATATGGACGCCGGTAGCCTCGTTCCCGATGAGGTTGTTATCGGAATTATAAAAGACAGACTTAAGGAAGACGACTGTAAAAACGGATTTATTCTTGACGGCTTTCCGCGTACAATTCCCCAGGCTCAGGCGCTTGAGGATATGGGAATTTCAATTGATAAGGTTGTTGACATCGAGGTTCCCGACGAGACTATAACCGCAAGATTATCCGGCCGCAGAGTATGTGCTAAATGCGCTAACTCCTATCACCTTCTTTATAAGAAGCCTAAGACGGAGGGCGTGTGCGACGCGTGCGGCGGCGAGCTTATTCAGCGCAAGGATGACGCTCCGGAAACGGTGCTCGCCCGTCTTGAAGAATATCACAGGATGACAGAGCCCCTTAAGGACTTTTACGAAAAGCTCGGTAAGCTTGTTATCGTAGAGGGTCAGGAAGAGGTTGCGGATACAACGAAGCTTGTATTCGAGGCGCTGGAGGCTTAATATGATAGTTATTAAAAGCAGCAGAGAGCTTGCTCTTATGAAAGAGGCTTGCGTAATCTCTGCTCAGGCATTGCAGCTCGCGGGAGAGGCGGTCCGCCCGGGTATTTCAACCTGGGAGATTGATAAAATCGCGCATGACTTTATTATAAAGCAGGGCGCGAAGCCGAATTTTCTCGGCTACGGCGGCTTTCCCGGAACTGCGTGTATATCCGTAAACGATGAAGTAATCCACGGTATACCGAGTAAAAAGCGCGTGCTTAAAGAGGGAGACATTGTTTCTATTGATTTAGGCGCTGCTAAAAACGGCTATAACGGCGATAATGCTGCCACATTTATCTGCGGGTCTTGCTCACCCGAGATAAAGCGGCTGATAGATACAACCCGCGAATCGCTTTATAAAGGCATTGAGCAGGCTGTACCGGGCAACAGAATCGGCGATATAGGAAACGCGGTACAGACCTATTGCGAGGAACGCGGCTTCTCAGTCGTAAGGGACTTCGTAGGTCACGGCGTGGGTACAAAGCTTCACGAGGAACCGAGCGTACCGAACTTCGGACACGCAGGTCGTGGTATCAGACTATTACCCGGAATGACATTGGCAATTGAACCGATGATTAATCTGGGAACCCACAAGGTTAAAACACTTTCGGACGGATGGACGGTTAAAACGGAGGACGGCAAGGCGTCCGCTCACTTTGAGCATACCATAGCTATAACTCCTAACGGTCCCGTTATATTAACGAAAGCATAGTTAACTTCAATTGCAGGCGATTACGCCGTAATGTGATTCCAGTTAATCGAATCAGCCGCGTGCTGATTCCTAAACATCAACTCAATTTATATTAAAGAGGTATAAGATGTCTAAGTCAGATATGATAGAAGTTGAAGGTACTGTGGTAGAGGCGCTTCCTAATACAACCTTTAAGGTCGCGCTTGCTAACGGCCACATTATTACAGCTCACATCTCGGGAAAGCTCAGAATGAATAATATTCGTATTCTTCCCGGTGATAAGGTAACAATGGAAATGTCGCCGTATGACCTTTCAAAAGGCCGTATAACGTGGCGTTCCAAGTAAGAATAAGGAGGATATTTCAATGAAAGTCAGACCTTCTGTAAAGAAAATTTGCGAAAAGTGCAAAGTAATTAAGCGCAATGGAAAAGTAATGGTTATCTGTGAAAATCCAAAGCATAAGCAGCGTCAGGGCTAATCCCTGAAGAATAATCGGAGGTAATTAAAATATGGCACGTATTTCAGGTGTTGATTTACCTAATGACAAGAGAGTAGAAATCGGTCTTACCTACATTTACGGTATAGGCAGAACTACCGCAACAAAGATAATCGAAGAAACAGGCGTTAATCCCGACACCCGTTGCAGAGATTTATCCGAAAGCGATGTTAAGAAGCTTTCCGACTATATTACCCATAACCTTACCGTTGAGGGTGACCTTAGAAGAAACGTAGCTTTTGACATCAAGAGACTTATCGAAATCGGCAGCTATCGCGGCATTCGTCACAGAAAGGGTCTCCCCGTAAGAGGACAGACCTCAAAGAACAATGCAAGAACGCGTAAAGGTCCTAAGAAGACCATAGCTAACAAGAAGAAGTAATAGGAGGAAACACAGTATGGCACAAAAGAAGACTACTTCCCGCAAAAAGCGCGAGAAGAAGAATATTGAACGCGGTGTTGCTCATATTCAGTCAACCTTCAACAATACTATCGTAACTATTACAGATACTCAGGGCAATGCAGTTTCATGGGCGTCTGCAGGCGAAATGGGCTTCCGCGGCTCTAAGAAGTCGACTCCCTTCGCAGCACAGACAGCAGCAGAAACAGCGGCTAAAATTGCTACTGACCACGGTATGAAAACTGTTGAGGTTTATGTTAAGGGTCCCGGCGCAGGCCGTGAATCCGCTGTAAGAGCGCTCCAGACCGCAGGCCTTGATGTAACTCTTATCAAGGATGTTACTCCTATCCCTCATAACGGTTGTCGTCCGCCAAAGAGACGCCGTGTATAATTTATAATAGGAGGTAAATGTATTATGGCAATTAACAGACAGCCCATCGCAAGAAGATGCAAGAGATATGATATCTCTCCTTCTGTTTTAGGTTATGCTAAAAAAGATACTAACAGAAATCAGCAGGGTAAGCGCAGAAAGAAGGCTTCTGAATACTCAATTCAGCTTAATGAAAAGCAGAAGGTAAAGTTCATTTACGGTATTCTTGAGAAGCAGTCACGCCGCGTTTATGAGGAAGCTGAGCGTATGCCCGGCGTTACCGGTGAAAATATGGTTATGCTTCTCGAAACCCGTCTTGACAATGTTGTATACCGTCTCGGTCTCTGCCAGACAAGAAGACAGGCGCGTCAGTTCGTATCGCACGCTCACTTCCTTGTAAACGGCAAGAAGGTTAATATCCCTTCATACAGAGTTAAGGTCGGCGACGTAATCTCCGTCCGTGACAGAAGTAAGGATATTGACGTGTTTAAAACTGTTAAGGAGGAAGGTCCTTCTCAGTTAATTCCTAAGTGGGTTGAGCTTAATCAGGAAAGCCTCAGCGGTAAAGTGCTTGCACTCCCGACTTCCGAGGACCTTGATTACGATTTACAGTACAATCTTATCGTTGAGTTCTATTCTAAATAATAGCTTAGTTTTACTGATAATTACTGTAAAAACAACAAAACAACAAAGTTTAGGAGGCTTTTAAATGATAGAAATTGATAAGCCTAATATCGAAATAGTGGATTTATCTACTTTCGGAAGCAGAAGCGTAGGCAGATTTGTTGTAGAACCTCTCGAAAGAGGTTTCGGCACGACTCTCGGAAACTCAATGAGAAGAGTTCTTCTCTCCTCACTTCCGGGTTATGCTGTAACTTCCGTTAAGATTGACGGTGTATTACATGAATTTTCAACAATTCCTCACGTAAAAGAGGATGTTACCGAGATAGTTCTTAATCTCAAGAACATAATTCTCAAAATCCATGACGAGAATCCGAAGACTCTGTATATTGAAGCTAACGGCGAGGGTGAAATTACAGCGGGCGACATCAAGCATGACGCTGACGTTGAAATTCTTAACCCCGAGCTTCATATTGCCTATCTTGAGGATGGTGCAAGCGTTATTATGGAACTCACCGCTGACAGCGGACGCGGCTATGTACCGTGCGACCGCAATAAGCAGCTTATGGATTTACCTATCGGAACAATCGCTGTTGACAGCATTTATACTCCGGTGCTTAAGGTTAACTATACTGTTGAAAATACCCGTGTAGGACAGCAGACTGACCTTGATAAGCTTATTCTCGATGTTGAGACTGACGGAACAATTCCGGCAGATGAAGCAGCGTCATTAGCTGCCAAGATTCTCAATGAACATCTTAACCTTTTCGTAAATCTCTCCGAAGAGATGAGCAACGCCGAAATCATGGTCGAAAAAGACGATGACGGTAAGGAAAAGGTTCTCGAGATGACTATTGAAGAGCTTGACCTTTCTGTGCGCTCCTTTAATTGCTTAAAGAGAGCAGGAATTAACACAGTTGAAGATTTAATCGGCAAATCCGAAGAAGATATGATGAAAGTCAGAAACCTCGGCCGCAAGTCGCTCGACGAAGTCGTAGGCAAGCTTGCCGCGCTCGGTTTCAGACTCAGCAAGGAAGAGGACTAAAAGGAGGGATTTTCTATGCCAGGTAGCAGAAAGTTGGGCAGACCTACTGACCAGAGAAAGGCTATGCTCAGAGGACTCGTTACTTATCTTTTAGAAAACGGCAAGATAGAAACCACCGTTACAAGAGCAAAGGAAGTTCGCGCTATGGCTGAGAGAATGATTACTCTCGGCAAAGCTGATACCCTTCATGCAAGAAGACAGGTTCTTTCTTATGTAACTAAGGAAGACGTTGTAAAGAAGCTTTTTGATGAGATTGCTCCTAAGTATGAAGACAGAAACGGCGGTTATACTCGTATAATTAAAACAGGCCCGCGCCGCGGCGATGCAGCCGAGATGTGCATTATTGAGCTTGTTGACTAATTAAATTAGGCACCCGAGCGTCTGCTCGGGTGCTTGTTTTGTAATAATTTGTTATATTTAGCGTATGTATTTTATGTTATACTATTAAAAAAATACGGAGGTTGTACGTTATGAAAAAGGTCGCAATCATTATGGGCTCCGACAGCGATTTGCCCGTTGTAACTCCCGCGATTAAACAGTTAAAGGAGCTCGGTATTGAAACAGAGGTAAGAGTTATGTCTGCCCACAGAACTCCTGGGGAGGCGCACGAATTTTCAAAGAACGCGATAGCCAACGGCTTCGGCGTAATTATCGCGGCGGCGGGTATGGCGGCTCATCTCGGCGGCGTGCTTGCAGCGTCAACAACTCTTCCCGTAATCGGTATACCCTGCTCGGGTAAGGTGCTCGACGGTATGGACGCTCTTCTTTCAACCGTTATGATGCCTCCGGGAATACCCGTTGCAACTGTCGGCGTAAACGCCGCTAAAAACGCAGCCCTGCTCGCCGCGGAGATTCTTTCTCTCGGTAACGTTGAGCTTCAGGCTAAGCTTATGGAAATGCGCGCGGATATGGCGGAGCAGGTTAAGGAAAAGGACAGAGCATTACAGGAAAAATTAAAGGAGCTTTAATTATGCAGAAAAGTTTCAGCGACAGCTATGCTGCTGCGGGCGTAGACGTAACCGCAGGCTATAAATCTGTTGAGCTTATTAAATCACACGTTAAAAAGACAGCTATCGAGGGAGTTCTCGGCGGTATCGGCGGCTTCGGCGGTATGTTCGAGCTCCCCGTTAACGAATATAAAAATCCCGTGCTCGTTTCGGGAACCGACGGCGTAGGCACTAAGCTTAAGCTTGCCTTCCTTCTCGATAAGCACGATACGATAGGAATCGACTGCGTGGCGATGTGCGTTAACGACGTCGCCTGCTCGGGCGCGATGCCGCTGTTTTTCCTCGATTATATCGCCTGCGGAAAGAATTATCCCGAAAAGATAGAGCAGATAGTCAAGGGCGTGGCTGACGGCTGCGTTATGAGCGGCTGCGCTCTCGTCGGCGGCGAGACCGCCGAGCATCCGGGACTTATGCCCGACGAGGAATACGACCTCGCAGGCTTTACCGTAGGTATCGGCGAAAAGGACAGGCTCGTTTCGGGCGAGCATTTAAAGGAGGGCGACGCGCTTATCGCTATTGCGTCCTCGGGCGTTCATTCAAACGGCTTCTCGCTTGTAAGAAAGGTATTCGATATAAGCGAAAAAACCGTCGGCGTTTACTATGACGAGCTCGGTAAAACTCTCGGCGAGGAGCTTATTACTCCTACGAGAATTTACGTTAAGCCTCTGCTTGCCTTAATGGACAAGGTAAGAGTCAACGCGATTTCACATATCACGGGCGGCGGCTTTTATGAGAACGTACCGCGAATGCTGAATGATAATACCCTCGCGGTTATTGAAAAGGATAAATGCTTTAAAAGACCGATATTCGACCTTATCGCAAAGACGGGTAATATCCCCGAAAGAGATATGTATAATACCTTTAATATGGGTACGGGTATTATTCTCGCGGTCGACGGCGAAAACGCCGACGAGGCGGTTAGAATTCTCACCGCGTCGGGCGAGCAGGCTGCAATAGTCGGCGAAATCAGAAACGGCGAAAAGGGAGTTGAGTTAGTGTGAAGAATATCGCGGTATTCGTATCGGGCGGCGGAACTAACCTTCAGGCGCTGATTGACGCTGAGAAAAGGGGAGAAATTAAAAACGGAAAAATCGTTCTCGTCCTTGCTTCTAATGAAAACGCCTACGCTCTTGAAAGAGCAAAAAAGGCGGGAATCGAATCCGTCGTAGTTAATAAGAAAAACTATCCCTCAAAAGCGGAGTACGATAAAGCCGTGCTCGACGCGCTCGAAGGAAAGAGCATTGATTTAATCGTGCTTGCCGGCTTTCTTACTATTCTCGGCGAGGACTTGATTAAGCAGTACAGAAACAGAATAATCAATATTCACCCGAGCCTTATCCCGATGTTCTGCGGCGACGGCTTTTACGGTAAAAGAGTCCATACCGCAGTGCTTGAAAGCGGCGTGAAGGTTACGGGCGCAACCGCTCATTTCGTTAACGAAATAACCGACGGCGGCGCAATTATTCTTCAGAAGGCGGTACCCGTAGAGCAGGGCGACAACGAGGATATACTTCAATACCGCGTTATGCGTCAGGCGGAGTGGGAAATTCTTCCCAAAGCCGTATCGCTTTTCTGCGAGGACAGAATTAAAACTAACGGAAATAAAACCGAGATACTGTAGGAGGTATAAATATGGAAATCAAATCACTTGCAACCGAGCTGAATACTAATACGTACCCCGGAAGAGGTATAGTTATCGGCAGAACGAAGGACAATAAAAACGTTGCTATCGCTTACTTTATTATGGGAAGAAGCGTTAATTCGCGTAACCGTATTTTTGAGGAAAACGAGCGCGGCGGAATAAGAACGAAGGCATTTGACGAGAGCAAAATGGTCGACCCTCATCTTATTATCTATAATCCGGTGCTTAAGCTCGACGGCTCAACAATCGTAACTAACGGCGACCAGACGGATACTATCTATGATTATATGAAGGACGGAAGCTGCTACCGCAAGGCTCTCACAACGAGAGAGTACGAGGACGACGCTCCTAACTATACTCCGAGAATTTCCGCCGTAGTTACCCCCGGGGGCGACTATAATATGTCGATTCTTAAATCAAATATGGGTATGCCGCAGTGCGTAAGAATGTTCTTTGAATATCCCGCAAGCGCAGGCTTAGGTCACTTTATTCATACCTACGTTTGCGACGGTAATCCGATTCCGTCCTTTGAGGGCGAGCCGACTCCCGTTGAAATCAACGAGGATAATATCAACGCCTTTACGGATATGGTATGGACTAATCTTAACGAGGATAATAAGGTTTCTCTTTTCACCCGTTTTATTAACCTTGAAACCGGCGCAGAGGAAACCCGTATAATCAATAAAAACAAATAATCGCAGGGAGCGGCGACCTCGACGCTCCTTTTTACAGGAGAAAGATATGAGAATACTGGTAGTAGGCTCGGGCGGACGCGAGCACGCATTGATAAAAGCAATAAAAAAATCACCTAAGGCGGACTATATAGCCTGCTGTCCCGGCAACGGCGGTATTTCCTTCGACGCCGAGTGCTTTAACGTCGGCGCAACGGATATTGACGGCGTTACCGCGCTTGCTAAGAGAATAAAAGCCGACCTCGTAGTCGTAGCGCCCGACGACCCGCTTGTAATGGGTATGGTCGACGCGCTCAATGCCGAGGGCTTTAAAACCTTCGGTCCCGATAAGGCTGCGGCGATAATCGAGGGCTCAAAGGTTTTTTCTAAAAACCTTATGCTGAAATACGGAATTCCTACGGCTGAATATAAAGTGTTTGATAACCCTGCCGACGTTATTTCCTATCTTAAAGAGAAAAACGAATTTCCCGCTGTTATAAAGGCTGACGGACTCGCTCTCGGCAAGGGAGTTATTATCCCCGAAACGCTTGACGAGGCTGTAAAAGGCGTTAAGGAGATTATGGAGGATAAGATTTTCGGCGCTTCGGGTAACAACGTTGTCGTTGAGGAATTCTTAACGGGTCCCGAGGTTTCCGTTCTTGCGTTTACCGACGGAAAATGCGTTAAGCCTATGGTTTCTTCTATGGACCATAAGCGCGCGCTCGACGGCGATAAAGGGCTTAATACGGGCGGTATGGGTACCGTGTCGCCTAATCCGTATTATACCGACGAGGTTGCGGCTCAGTGTATGGAAAAAATCTTTATCCCGACTGTTGAGGCTATGAATAAAGAGGGAAGAACCTTTAAGGGCTGCCTCTATTTCGGACTTATGCTCACTCCTAAGGGACCTAAGGTAATCGAATATAACTGCCGCTTCGGCGACCCTGAAACACAGGTCGTTCTCCCGAGGCTTAAAACGGATATTTTAGATATTTTCGAAGCGATTAATAACGGTACGCTCTCCGAGCTTGAAATCGAATGGGACGATAGAGCCTGCACCTGCGTTATTATGGCTTCGGGCGGATACCCGAAATCATACCCGAAGGGACTTGAAATTACGGGACTTACCGACGGTAATCTCGACGGCGTGACCGTTTACCACGCAGGAACTAAGCTTGAAGGCGGAAAGCTCGTTACCGCCGGCGGACGCGTACTCGGCGTTACCGCGCTCGGAGATACGCTTGAAGACGCGCTTAAAAAATCCTACGAAGGCGTTTCAAAAATTCATTTTGAAAACGCGCATTACCGCAAGGACATCGGTCAGCGCGCGCTTAAGGCTTGCAAGTGAGTTAACAGAAAATAATAATAATTTGAACGGGAGGGCGTTTACGCCCTCCCGTTTATTTCAGACTCCGTCTTATATCGTTTAAAATTTTCTTTTCTATTCTTGAAACGTAGGAACGGCTGATATTGAGTCTCTCCGCAACCTCGCGCTGCGTCAGAGGCTTTTTATTGTTCAGCCCGTAGCGGAGAATTATTATCTCCCTCTCCCGCTCGTCGTTCATATTGTCTATGTAGCGCCTTACCTCGCTCCACCGCGTTTTCGTTTCAAGCTCCTCCGCAAGGTCGGTGTCATCCGCTACGGTGTCCTCTATAGTCAGCGGATTGCCGTCCTTGTCTATCTCGATAGTGTCGCCGAGAAATATATCGTTACAGCTTTTCTTAAGCGAGCGAAAATTCATAAGTATCTCGTTTTCGATACACCGCGAGGCGTAGGTTGAAAGCCTCGTTCCTTTAGTATAATCGAAGCTGTCTATCGCCTTGATAAGCCCTACCGTGCCGATAGAAACGAGGTCGTCGGTATCGTTCGTACGGGAATAGTATTTCTTGACTATATGGCCGACGAGCCTTAAATTCCGCTCAATAAGCACGCCGCGCGCGTTCTTATCTCCCTGCGCCATCAGCTCAAGATAACTGCGCTCCTCCTTAGCCGTAAGCGGCTTCGGGAAGCTCGACTGATTCTGTATGTGTAAAATGAAATAGAGAAGGTTTGCGCTTAAGAAGGAGAGTATCGCAGAAAGCATTTTCATCACCGTATAAATTATATGCAGCCGCGTTTGCGGTGATGCCGACTAATTTTTTCTTGACAAATTATACCGACAAGTATATAATCTACCTATAATTTCAAAAGCAACGACGAAGAAAAGTAGTACGGAAAAGTGCTTAAAGAGAGCGCGGGACGGTGGAAGCCGCGCAGTAACGTCCGTATGAAGAACACTTAAGAGCTTCAAGCTGAACGGGTAACTCAGTAGGCGCGACGGTGGCTTTCCGTTATAAAAGCAGGCTTTGAAATGAAGCCCAAAGCGGCTCGTAAGAGCAATATAGGTGGCACCACGGGTAACAGTCACTCGTCCTATACCGAAGGACGAAGTTGGCTGTATTTTTATTTTAGGAGGAAGAATTATGAAACACACGGATATTGAATTGATTTTAAAGACCGACGAATTCGTCGGAAAAACCGCTACGGTCTGCGGCTGGGTACGTACCGCAAGAGACAGTAAAAACGTCGCTTTCCTCGCGCTTAACGACGGCACTACCCTTAACCATCTTCAGATAGTTATTGATAAAAACGGCGCCCTTGAGGTTTCGCCCGAGGCGATGAAGCTCGGCGCTTCGCTTAAGGTAACTGGTGAGGTAGTAAAAAACACGAATAACGGAACCAACGAGATTAACGCTTGTGAGATTACCGTTCTCGGCGTTTGTCCTCCCGACTATCCGCTTCAGAAGAAGTTCCAGAAGCTTGAAACCCTTCGTGAAATGCCTCATATCCGCGTCCGTACAAACACCTTTAACGCCGTTTTTCGCGTTCGCTCGGTGCTTGCCGCGGCTATTCACCGCTTCTTCCAGGAGAGAGGCTATGTATATATTAACACTCCGCTTATCACGGGCTCCGACTGTGAGGGCGCGGGCGAGATGTTTCAGGTAACCACAATCGGTTACAGCACCGATTACAAGAGCGAAGAGGAATACTACGCCGACGATTTCTTCGGCAAAAAGACGGGACTTTCCGTTTCCGGTCAGCTCGAGGGCGAGGTTGCCGCAATGGGACTCGGTAAGATTTATACCTTCGGTCCGTCCTTCCGCGCCGAGAATTCGAACACCCAGCGCCACGTCGCAGAGTTCTGGCACGTTGAGCCTGAAATCGCCTTCTGCGAGCTTCCCGACCTTATCGAAATCGCAGAGGATATGATTAAGTATCTCATTAAGGATTATATGGAAAAATGCCCCGACGAGCTCGCTTTCTTCGAGCAGCGCTTTGAAAAGGGCCTGACCGAAAAGCTCCTCTCGGTTGTAAATAACGACTTCGCGGTTGTTGATTATACAGAGGCTATTGATATTCTTAAAAAGGCTGACGTAAAATTTGAATATCCCGTTGAATGGGGATGCGACCTTCAGAGCGAGCATGAAAGATATATTACCGAAAAGGTTTATAACAAGCCCGTATTCCTTATTAATTATCCTAAGGGCATTAAGTCCTTCTATATGAAGCAGAATCCCGACGGAAAGACCGTTGCGGCTACAGACCTTCTCGTTCCCGGCGTGGGCGAAATTATCGGCGGAAGCGAAAGAGAGGCGGACTACGATAAGCTTATCGCGGCTATGGAGGAAAAGGGAATGAGCAAGGAGGGCTACGAGTTTTATCTTGACCTTCGTAAGTACGGCTCGGTTCCTCACGCGGGCTTCGGTCTCGGCTTTGAAAGGATGATTATGTACTGTACGGGTATGGCTAATATCCGCGACGTAATTCTCTATCCGAGAACGGTAGGAAATATCAGATAATACGGACGAAAGGGGAAATACTATGATTTATCCCGACGGCTATAAAAGTAAACTTACTCAGCGTGAAACGCAGTACGCTATAAAAACGGTTAAGGATACCTTTCAGAAGGCGCTCGCTAAAGCGCTGAACCTTGACCGGGTTACCGCTCCGCTTATGGTAACGAAGGCGAGCGGAATAAACGACGACCTTAACGGCGTTGAGCGTAAGGTTCATTTCACTATGAAAAATATCGGCGGCGAGGCTGAGGTCGTTCAGTCTCTCGCTAAGTGGAAAAGGCTTGCGCTTTACCGCTACGGCTATAAGGCGGACGAGGGTATATATACCGATATGAACGCTATCCGCCGCGACGACGACGTCGATAATACCCACTCTCTCTTTGTTGACCAGTGGGACTGGTGCCGCGTTATCAGTAAAGAGGAAAGGAATATTGAATTCCTTAAAAGCATAGTTGAAAAAATCGTTAAAGCGGTGTGGGAGACCAACGAGACGGTTAAAGAAAAGTACGCCGTTTCGTTTGATATGACTCCCGACGTGTTCTTTATTACGACTCAGGAGCTTGAGGATATGTATCCGGAGCTTACGGCTAAGGAGCGCGAGGATAAAATCACCCGTGAAAAGGGCACCGTTTTCATTATGCAGATAGGCGGTAAGCTTAAGAACGGTAAGAAGCACGACGGACGCGCCCCCGACTATGACGACTGGGCGCTTAACGGCGATATTCTTATCTGGGACGCGGTGCTTGACTCCGCGCTTGAAATAAGCTCAATGGGTATAAGAGTGAACGCCGAAAGCCTGCGCTCTCAGCTTGAAGAGGAGGGCTGTACGGAAAGGGAGGCGTTCCCGTTCCACAGTATGATTCTTGACGGTACGCTTCCGCTTACAATCGGCGGCGGTATCGGTCAGTCGAGACTCTGTATGCTTCTTCTTGAAAAGGCGCATATCGGCGAGGTGCAGTGCGCTATATGGAGCGACGAGATGAGAGAGGAATGTAAAAAGCACGGAATCGTTCTTCTCTGATTATTAAATAAATATAACTTTATTACACTAATTCTTTACATACGGTCTTATATATGTTATCTTAGGGGACGCTATGACTCTTGAAAATGAACTGACTTTTATTGATAAATATCTTGAATATACGGGCGACTTGTTGAGTAACGAGCTTGTTGAAAGTATGAAAACCTTTCATCACCATAAGGAAATTACGACTCATTTCCACAGCGTCTATGTTTCTTATACCGTGTTTAAGGCAACTCAGAGGCTTAAGCTTGCCGACGCGCGGGAGATAACGCGCGCCGCCCTTCTTCACGATTTTTATCTCTACGAATGGTATACCGAAAAGCATGAGGAATACCACATGACCTATCATCCCAAGGAGTCGGTAAAGAATATTGAAAAGACCTTCGGAAAGCTCAGCGATATGCAGAGAAATATGATTTTAAGCCACATGTTCCCTATGGGAGTTGAGCGTCCGAGATGCGTCGGAGCGTGGCTTTTAACCCTCGCGGATAAGCACTGCGCGAGCGAGGATTATACCCACGCGTCCTCTAAGTTTATTCCCGTTTATGACGAAATCAACAGGAGAGTAAGTTTATATGATTAACACTGTATGTAAATATTTTCTGTGGTTTATAATCTACAGCGTCGGCGGCTGGGTTATGGAAACGCTCTTATATCTTATACGAGATAAAAAGGTAGTTAAAAGAGGCTTCCTTTTCGGTCCGCTCTGTCCGATTTACGGCTTCGGCGGCTGTCTCAGCGCCCTTCTGATATACGGACGCTTTAAAAATGTTTTTATCGTCTTTTTAATCGGTACGCTCCTGACGAGCGCGCTCGAATATATTACCCATTTCGTAATGGAAAAGCTTTTCCACGCGATGTGGTGGGACTATTCCGACAGACGCTTTAACCTTAACGGAAGAATATACCTTAAGGGCAGTATTCTTTTCGGACTCGGCGTAGTAATTATAGTAGAGCTTATTCAGCCGCTTCTCGTTAAGCTTACCGATATAATGCCCGCTAAGGCGCTCTATATCGTATGCTTTATAATCTATTCGATTCTTATCGCCGACGTCGCAACAATGGTCGCCGACCTCGCAGGCACAGCTAACGCGCTTAAGGGTATTGAGAATAAGATTATAAAAACTGCCCAGAAGGGAATAGACCTTACGGGCGAGCAGCTTGATAACGCTAAAAAGCTTATTACCGAAAGCGACGCTTACGAAAAAACGGCTAAAACTCTCGTCGACGAAAACCCGATAGTTATCCGTTTTAAGAAGAGATATCCCGATTTTACCTTCAGCCGCTATAAATATATCCTTGATTTAATTAACGACGCGCCTCAGGAGAATAAGGGAAGAAAGGATATTAAGCTTTACGGAACGGCGGACTCAATTCCCGAGGCGGAAGATGAAGCCGAAAACGACGAAAATAAAGAAAATTAAATTAATAGTTGAAATTACATTTTAAATGTGTTATAGTATATGAGCATTAAAAATTAAATGTAATGCTTCGGGGTGTAGCGCAGGTGGTAGCGCACTTGACTGGGGGTCAAGGGGTCGCAAGTTCAAGTCTTGTCACTCCGACCAAAATATCCGAGTACCTTTACGGTACTCGGATATTTTGCTTATAGACAGGACTTGAAACGAAACACCGATTAGCCAGCCCGCAGGGCGCAGCTCATCGGGAGAAACAGTCCGGTGGACTGTTTCGTTGTTGAGAAGAAAGTCTTGTCACAAAGCCCGCAAGGCTCGATACCTTGCGGGCTTTCTTTATGTTCTACGGAATATGTTTGGACGACGCCCTCAACCAAAAGTTTAAGGTTTACATTTTTTATTTTGTGTGATAATATGATTATAACAAATGCTTTTAAAAGGACGGTTTTTATGAAAAGGTTACTTTCAATTCTTTTAGCGGCGGTTATGTGCTTTACGGTGTGTACCCCGTTTTCGGCGTGTGCCGATTACGAAAACCCGCATCCCGATTGGGGCAATGAAATCAACCTGGGCTTCATTACAAACTACGTTGCCGATGACGGCACTGTGAGTGCCGAAATAACGGATAACGGTATTACCTGGCTGTATACAAATACAGAAGGTAAAACCTATTACGGTTTGGATAACAGTTACGGTACATTTGAAAAAGGTTCGCGCTTTTGGATACGTTGGGTTGACAGTAGCGAAACAGGCGGCGAACCGATTCTTCTGTACGCCGTTGAATCCCCGGAGGGCGAAATTCACACCGAATGGTTTGAGCCTCCTATTTCGCTTTATATTCAGATAAATGACGGTTGGGCAGCAAAAGAATACGAGTGGACTGAAGAAAAAGTAGCTGCTTTCGCAGCCGGTGTCTCTGAGCATAAGAATAATTATACAATTATTGATAATTATGTATTACCTGACGGTACGTTGTCGAGG
>JAILGO010000096.1 GCA_024696725.1 Eubacterium sp.
TCAATAGTTTTAATAAAATTATTCCCTTACTAAAACCTTTTCAATATATCCGTAGTAAATATAATGATAATCATTGTCGGAATACCACTTTTCTTCTATTTCGCCGTCGGTAAACTGACTCTTATCGAATTTAGACTTCGCAGCTTTTTTACATATAACAACAAGCTTCGCCTCTTCAAAATAAGGCGCGTTTTCGCCGAACACGGGTGTAAGCTTACATTCCTTAGCCTTATCGATGTCCCTGCCGCTTTTTGAGCCGCAGACGGAGTGTATGCCTTTTAACTCTTCGGGATAAACGGAAAGCGTGAAATAATCACTGTTATCAACGAATTCGTTAGTGTATCTGCTTTCGCGGATATAAACGGTAACTACATCCCTTCCCCAAAGCTCGCCTACGGAGCCCCACGAAACGGTCATCGTATTAAAGGAGTCCTTATCTCCTGCGGTAACGAGCGCCCATTGATTTTTTATAGGGTCAACCGTGTTTTCCTTTAAATCAGTTATCTTTATTTCCTTAAACATTAAATCACCTCAATAGTATTATATTTAGATTTCCGTTTTATTATTTTTTATATTAACGGTTATTATTCCCGATACGGCGAGGATAAGCGAAATTACGCTTACTATACCGATTTCGGTTTTTTCAAAAAGTGCCGAAAGGAAGAAGCCGAACACGGGAATCATAAAGCCGCAGACGGCGACTCTTGAAACGTCGTTGTATTTCAGGAGCAGGCTCCACAGAGAATACGCGACGGCGGATACAAGCGCAAGGTAAACAAGAAGCGTTATACCCTTAAGGCTGACCTCAGTAAGTCTTCCTCCGAACGCAAGTCCGAAAAGAGTAAGCGCGGCGCCGCCGAGAAGGAACTGACATCCCGAAAGCATAGCGGGATTATCGTATTCTGAAAATCGTTTTATAAACACAGACGAGAAAGCGTACGAAACGCTCGAAATGAGAATAAAGAGTTCTCCCTTTATTCCGCCGCCCGTTGAATTAAAAGCGTCGAGGCTGATAAGCACAACGCCCGAAAAGCCTATGATACTGCCTATTATTTTATTCAGCTTCAGTCGCTCCATTTTAAACACAACGCCCGAGAGAAGCATCGCGAAGAACACGCTCGAGGCGTTTATAACGGAGCCTCTTGAGCCTGAGGTAAAGGCAAGACCGAGGTAGAAAAATACATACTGAAGCACGGTCTGAAACAGAGCTAAAACAGCTATTCTTTTAAATGAGCTTTTCTGCGGGATAAGAGGCTTACGCCCAATAACGCTGAATATTATAAGCGTCAGAACTCCCGCAAGGAAGAAGCGTATCCCGGCAAAGAGAATAATCGAAGCGGTATCGCCCGAAGGAATCTCAAAGAGGCTGTATCCTGCTTTTATTGCGGGGAACGCAGAGCCCCATAAAAGACAGCAGAGTCCCGCGGCAAGCCACAGGAAATAAGTTTTTTTAAACAGTTTTTCCATATCCAAAACAAAAGGGGTGGATAACCACCCCTTAACAAATCCAATCTTATCTTGTGATATCCTTCATCTCTTTAAGATATTCGTCACTTGCCGGGAAGTGATTCTTATAGATGATATCAAGAGAAGCGTTCTTATCCTTGATTACGGCAACATTAGCGTGCTTAACGTCGATATGAACGTCCATTTCGTAATCAGCTTCAAGGATTTCATTAGTCTTTGTATCAACCTTGATTGTACCTACGCCGCCCTGATAGTTAACTACGAAGTTCTCATCAATAGTACCCTGTGAGAACGAAAGAATATCAATAGAATTAACAGTTCCGGAAATATCGCCGAGAACGTTGAAGAAGCGTCCCTGCGGGTCAGCGTCGGGCATAGAGAGAATCTGAGCCTTAGGCTGAATCTGAATTGTAATAGTTCCGTCGCCGTTATCCTTTACGTTGCATGCAAGAACGTCGTCAGCGGTGAGATGAGAATGTCTTTCGTCAATCTTTCCGTCGTCTCTCGTGTCGAGGTTCGGGTCACGGTTATCCGAAGGCGGAAGACCTTTAACGTTACCCTGGAAAAGACTTCCGAGTACGCTGGGCACAAGATTATTAATCATGCTGTTTGACTTACCCTCGATAAGAAGGTTATCAACCGAAAGATTTTCGTCGCCGA
Source organism: Eubacterium sp. (assembly GCA_024696725.1). Classification (GTDB taxonomy): domain Bacteria; phylum Bacillota; class Clostridia; order Oscillospirales; family Acutalibacteraceae; genus Eubacterium_R. Next base: position 2,128 of record JAILGO010000096.1, read on the forward strand.
GAAGCTTATAATAAGTCTTTTTCTCGCCGCCCTCAGTATATTCGGCAGTTAAAGTTTTATTATAATCAAAGACTTCAACGTAATACTTAACAACGTCGTCTACGCTCTGGAAATCCTTACCGCCGTAAGTTCCTGCGACGAATTCGTCGATAACAGCGGTATCCGCTGCGGAAGCTCCGCCCTCATCGGCAGCAACGGGTGCAGCTACCTTAGGCTGAGAAACCGCGATAATTACGACAGTCGCAATTAAAAGAGCGATAAAAATAATGAACAATACCTTGTTAACCTTACTGAGACCTGATTTTGCTTTAATCTTTGCCATAAGTATCTTCTCCTTACAAGCTAAAATAGGCATAGTAATACCTTTACCACTATATAATACATTAAAATAAAAATAAATTCAACAATTTTTTTCAAAAAAGAGAAAATATATGGTATAATGGTTAAAACAGATATGA
>JAILGO010000008.1 GCA_024696725.1 Eubacterium sp.
GTACGCTTATATCGCCCACCCTGATTTAATTAACTTCACGGGAAGCAAACGGATATATATTAAAGAAGCGGAGTTTATGTTAAGCGAGCTGAAAAGGCTCGACGTTCCCGTTGAGTTCAACTTTTTAGGCTTTACTGATAAAAGAAACTATCCTAACGATACTTTCTGGAGGCTTGCGGCTGAAATCGGAAATCGGGTTGTAATCGGGCTTGACGCTCACTCACCCGACGTTTACGGTGATAAAAAACGGCTCGGAAAAATGAAGAAAAAAATCGCCTCCCTCGGCATAACGCCGATAGAAAACGTCAATGATATACTGAAATAAAAGGCAGTAACGGTTAAATAATAAAAACAAAAGAGGCAGGAGCTCCTGCCTCTTTTTTATGCCGTTTCAAGAAACCATTTTGTATCCTCGAGAAAAAGATACGAGCGCACGCCCCCGATATTACAGGTATAGCGGATTCCCGCTCCGCCCGATTTAAGCGAGGCGGCGGGACGGATATCGGCTATTCTGTCTATATCACGCCATTCGCTCTCACAGAAAACGGCAACGGGGGTTATATTTCCGTCTATATCAAACACAGCCTTTACGTCAACGAAGTTTTTATTTTCATTATTATATTCGGGTACTTTAAATGAAATCATTTTTTATCTCCTTATGAAACTCTGTAGCCTATAGGATGAATAATATGCTCGTCGTGAGGATTAAAGCCCGACAGATCGCGCCGTTCAAGCTGACAGGCTCGCTGAATACAGTAATTGCCGAAGCGCCGTTTAAGCGCGTCGACGGTTTTCTCTACCCTTTCAAGCTTTTCGCGCCTTTCAACGCTTCCCGAGAAATCGTACTGCTCGCAGAAATCGGCGTCAAAATCCGTAACCCAGACTCCGAGCGAGCGGATATGATAATTCCAGTCATAGTTAGCCGTAAAAAGCTCCATAGCGGTTTTAAGTATCTCGCTGCTCACGTTTGTACAGGCGGCGAGCGCCCTCTGACGCGTAAAGGAATTAAGCTCGGTGTCGCGGACGTATATAGCGACGGTTCTCCCCTTAAGTCCCTGCTCGCGCAGGCGCGACGCGACGCTTTCGCTCAACACGCGAAAAACGGTTTTAACGTCGCCGTCGTCAATCAGGTCGCGCGGAGTCGTAGTAGAATTTCCGACGCTTTTAACGTCCTCGGTTTCGTCCTTATGGCGCACTCTTGAGACGTCGTTACCGTTAGCGAAGGCATAAAGCGTTTCGCCGTTTTTTCCAAGTATGCGCTTTAAAAGCGCGGGGTCGGCGTTTGCTATATCGCCTATTGTATTTATACCGTAATAGAGCAGCTTTTTAGTCGTTGACCTTCCGACGAAAAGCAAATCGCTGCACGGCAATTCCCACGCGATTTTTTTATAATTATCGCGGCTTATAACGGTTACGGCGTCGGGCTTTTTAAAGTCCGAGCCGAGCTTTGCGAATATCTTGTTAAAGCTGACTCCGACGCTTACGGTTATACCGAGCTCGGCTTTTATACGGGTTCTGATTTCCTCGGCTACCTCCTCGCCGCTTCTCCCCGTACCCGTGATATCAAGCCAGCACTCGTCAAGTCCGAAGGGCTCGATTAAGTCCGTATAGTCCTCATACACCTTTCGGCACAGCCTTGAAAAGCGAAGATAAAGCGGATAGTTAGGCGGTACGATAACGAGGTCCGGACATTTTTGGCGCGCCTTCCACAACGGCTCGCCGACAGTTAAGCCGTATTTTGAGGCTATTTCATTTTTAGTAAGAATTATTCCGTGTCTGCTCTCCGTGCTTCCGCCTACCGCTACGGGCTTATTGCGTATTTCCGGCCGGTAAAGACATTCGACGGAGGCATAGAATTTATTACAGTCAACGTGCAGAACCGTTCTTTCCACAATATCACCTTTTAGAACATTTGTTTGATTTTATTATAAAACAAAAGCTCCGCCCTGTCAATCGGAATATATTGGGGACGGAGTAAGGGAATTATACAATATATAAAAAAAGAGGGCGTGAGCCCTCTTCAGCATTTATTAATCATTAAGCTTTGCAAGCTCCTCACGGAAGGATTCCGCGCTGTCGAACTCCTTATAAACGGAAGCGAAGCGTACGTAAGCGACCTCGTCAATCTCCTTAAGCTTTTCCATAATAAGCTCGCCGATTTTTGCGGAGGTAACCTCTCTGTCAACGGAAGCCTGAAGCGAAGCCTCAATCTCGGTAATCTTTGTTTCAAGCTCGGCTACCGTAACGTGACGCTTTTCGCAGGCGCGAAGCATTCCCTTTAAAATCTTATTACGGTCAAATACCTCACGCGACTTATCCTTCTTAATAACAATAATAGGAACGTCCTCAATAATCTCGTAGGTGGTAAATCTTTTACCGCACTGAAGACATTCTCTTCTTCTGCGGATACGCTCGTTCTCGTCGGTAGGACGAGAATCGATTACCTTACTGTCGGTAAATCCGCAAAACGGGCATTTCATAACAATTTCCTCCTCTGTTATTGAATACATTTTCGTATTATAACACAAGATATAGTAAAAGTCAAGTATTCTCACTTTACAACAACATATTGATAAAATTATCGTATTTTCAGGAGGTATTCCCTGCTCTTGTATTCGCGCAATTTAAACGGTGGTAAAAATCCGGCAAATACGACCACAAGCGAAGCTCATAAAGCTATATATAGCATAAGAAAAAGGAACGCCGTGCGTTCCTTTTATACTACATATTCTCAAAGAAGCTTCTGCTGAAGGCAAGCTCTTCTTTTACGTCAAGACCCCGGGAATAAATCTCGATAACATAGTCGCCCTTATATCCCGCTTTGTCAAGCGTATTAAAGAGGCGCTTAAAGTCGAAGCTTCCGCGTCCCGGAGGAATACAGTCACGCTCGGGCAAGTCGTTATCCGATATATGAACGTGAACGACGCTTTCCTTCATTTCCTCAAGAAATTCAAACGGCTCATATCCCGCTCTTATCGACTGCTTAACGTCGAACACCATATTGAAATCGTCGCCGAGCGCGTCTCTCATTCTTTTCATAAAGCCGATATGCTGGCTTTTAAAGAGATTAACGTTTTCCTGGCATACGGTTATACCCTCCGCTCTCCCGAGCTTAATAAGCTCATAAAAGCGCTCAAAGTACGCCTCGTCGGAAAGCGGAATTTTACGCTTATCGCGGGCGCCGTGAATTACAAGGTACTTAGCTCCGAGGAGCGCCGCGGCGTGACAGTGCGCCTGATAAAGACCGATAAAGTCGTTAAATCTTCGCGGATACTCTCCGAAGATACAGGTATTCTCAATAGCTGACGAAAAAGGATGGACCGACAAAACGCTTACGCCGTTTTCGTCGGCTGTTTTCTTCAGTTCGTTTACAAACGGCGGCTCAAGTTCGCACGCAGTATTAAAAAATATTTCGGTTTTCTTAAAGCCTAAATTTATAATCTCGCTCAGCGCCTTTTCCGTTTCAAGCGGATAAAAGCACGAGGTTGAAGCACCAACGTTCATAGTTTAATATTATTCTCCCAAAAGCTTTTCAATGCAGGATAAGCGCACGCTTACACATAAAATCTGAGCAGCCAAATCAAGCTCCTCAACGGGCGGAAGCGACGGAGCGATACGGATATTGCTGTCGTTCGGGTCGTTGAAATAAGGATATGTAGCGCCTACGGTTGTAAGCGTTACGCCCGCCTCCTTACAGAGCTCGCCCGTTCTTTTAGCGCAGCCGTTCATAACGTCAAGGCTGATAAAATATCCGCCGCGGGGTTTAATCCAGCTTGCTATATCCTTACCGCCGAGCTCGTTTTCAAGATGGGCTAAGACCATCTCAAACTTCGGGCGCATAATAGCGGCGTGCTTTTTCATGTGAGCGCGTATACCGTCGACGTCGCCGAAAAATCTTACGTGGCGGTACTGGTTCATTTTATCGTAGCTTATAGTCTGACAGTTAAGACGGTTTCTTATATCCTCAATATTATTATCGCTTGCGGCAAGGGCTGAAATACCTGCGCCCGGGAAGGTCATTTTTGAGGTCGAGCAGACCTCGATTACCATATCATCGTTTCCGTATTCAGGAAGAATATCAAAGATATTAAGAAGCTCGTCACCCTCGTCGTAAAGCTCGTGAATACAGTAAGCGTTATCCCAGATAACCCTGAAATCCTTTGCTGCCGGCTTAAGCGCAGCGATACGCCTAACGACCTCGTCGCTGTAGGTAATACCCTGAGGATTCGAATATTTAGGTACGCAGAACATACCCTTAACCTTTTCGTCCTTAATAAGCTCCTCAACGGCGTCCATATCGGGACCGTCGCTCTTCATCGGAACGTTTATCATTTTAATATGGAAATAATCGAGGATTGTAAAATGTCTGTCATAGCCCGGAACGGGACAGAGAAATTTTATGTCGGGGATATCGTTCCACGGAACCGAACCGCAAAGACCGTGCGAATACGCCTGCGCCATATAGTCGAACATAAGCGAAAGGCTTGCATTGGGACCGATAAGGATATTCTTCGGCTCAACGCCGAGAAGGTCGGCAAAAAGCTTTCTGCAGCTCGGTATACCCTCAAGTATTCCGTAGTTTCTTAAATCTATTCCGTCGACGATATAATCGGGGTCGTTAAGTAAGTCCATAGATAAATCAAGCTGGTCCTTACCGGGCTTACCTCTCGACATATCGAGCTTTAAACCCATAGCCTTATATCCGTCATATCTTTCCTTTAAAGTCTTCTGTTCCGCAAGAAGCTCCTCCCGTGTCATTTCAGAGTATTTTTTCATAAGCTGCCTCCATAAAAATATAATATATAATATCACAATTAAAATTGAATGTCAAAATAAAATCCTTGATTTTAATCATTAAACAATTATATAATAACAATATAAACGGAGGTGCGTTATGAATTACAGAATTGAGCACGATTCAATGGGCGAGGTTAAAGTCCCCGAGGATAAATACTGGGGCGCCCAGACTCAGCGAAGCAAGGACAATTTTCCGATAGGAACGGGTATAGAAACAATGCCGATGGAGATAATCAGAGCCTTCGGTATACTGAAAAAAGCGGCGGCGCAGGCTAACAGAAAGCTCTGCGGCGACAGAATGACCGGTGAAAAATACGAAGTAATCAGTAAGGCGTGCGACGAGGTGTCAGACGGTAAGCTCGACGCTCACTTCCCTCTTGTCGTGTGGCAGACGGGCTCCGGCACTCAGTCGAATATGAACGCCAACGAGGTTATAGCCAACCGCGCCAACGAGCTTGCGAAGAAAAAGCTCTGTCACCCGAACGACGACGTTAATATGAGTCAGAGCTCAAACGACACCTTCCCGACCGCGATGCACATAGCCGCGGTTACGGCGGTTGAGGACAGAGTTATCCCCGCAATCGACGCGCTTACCGATAGCCTTAAAAGGATTGAAAAGGAAAACGAGGGTATAGTAAAGAGCGGAAGAACTCACCTTCAGGACGCAACGCCCATTAAGTTTTCGCAGGAAATAAGCGGATGGCGTTCAAGTCTTGAAAAAGACAAAAATCTTCTCGAGCTTGCGCTTTCGCCTCTTAAAGAGCTCGCTCTCGGCGGAACGGCAGTAGGCACGGGACTCAACGCGCCCGAGGGCTTCGGCACGGAGGTTGCAAAAGCGGTTTCCGCTCTTACGGGAAAGAGCTTTATAACGGCTGAAAACAAATTCCACGCGCTGACCTCAAAGGACGAAATCGTTTTCGCTCACGGCGCGCTCAAGGCGCTCGCGGCGGACTTAATGAAAATTGCTAACGATATCCGCTGGCTCGCGAGCGGACCGAGGCTCGGTCTCGGAGAAATAAAGATACCCGAAAACGAGCCCGGCTCGTCGATTATGCCGGGTAAGGTAAATCCGACTCAATGCGAGGCGGTAACCATGGTAGCCGTTCAGGTCATGGGTAACGACGCGGCGGTAGGCTTTGCGGCAAGTCAGGGCAACTTCGAGCTGAACGTATTTATGCCCGTTATTATTTATAATTTTCTTCAGTCAGCCCGTCTTTTATCGGAAGCGATGCTCTCCTTTAACAAAAACTGCGTATCGGGTATTACGGCGAACAGAGAAAAAATGCGCTTTAACCTTGACAACTCACTTATGCTCGTTACGGCGCTTAACCCGTATATCGGCTATGAGAACGCGGCTAAGACAGCTAAAAAGGCTTACGCCGAGGGTATCTCTCTTAAAGAAGCGTGCACTCAGCTCGGCTTTTTAAGCAGTGAGGAATTCGACAGAGTATTCAAGCCGGAGGAAATGGTCTGAATGACTGACAGCGATATTAAGGAACTCAGAAAAAGACTCGCTGAGGGCAGCGAGCCGAAGCCTGACGAAGCAGAAACGCTGACGGCGATTCTTTCATATTCCAAAGGCGCCGAAGAAGCGAAGCGGCTTGCAGAAAAGCTTCTTAAGGATTACGGAACGCTTAACAATCTTCTTACCACGCCGCCCTCGCGTCTTGTCAAGAACAGATGTATTGACGAACAGACGGCAGTTTTAATCTCGCTCTTTTATACGGGCGCGACCTCGTTAAGCAGACATAAAAACGACGGCGTTAAGATTCTTAACACCCCCGAAAAAGCTAAGGAATACGCATATAACCTCCTTCGCTATATGCCTAACGAGCAGTTTCTCGTTATCAGTCTTAACGACAAGAAAAGAATAATCTCATACAGTATTCTTTTCGAGGGAACGGTTAACAGCACTTATATCGAGCCGCAGAAAATAGCGGAGACGCTGATTGACGACGGAGCTTCGCGGGCGATTATCGCTCACAATCATCCCAACGGCGCGCCGCATCCGTCACAGAAGGATATAGGTCTTACCGTCAGAATCAGGGAGCTGCTTAATATGACGGGGATTATTCTTGACGACCATATTATCGTCGGAAAAAGCTCCGCTGTTTCAATGAAATACGACACGGATTCTTCGGTATTTAACAGTTAAAGCAAATAGGTATTGAATTAATACCGTTTAAGTGATATAATACCACCGAATAAACGGGCAGCCCCGCTGTCCCTGTCAACAGAAAGGCTATGGTTAATTATGAATATTAAAAATATTATTGCGCTCGGAACTACCGCGACGGCGGTTATAGGTGCAGGCATCTACGGCGGTTTAAAAATTGCGAAGGGCGTTGAATGGTTTAAGAATTATTCAAAGCTCATTCCTTATACGGTTCAGTCGGTTAAGGACTCAAATCTTACAAACGATGACGATTACGTACTTACGGCTCACAGAGGCTTCAGAGCGGTCGCTCCCGAAGACACGCTCCCCGCTTACGAGGAAGCAGGCAAAGCGGGCTACTGGGGCGCCGAGTGCGATACATACAGAACGCGCGACGGCGTCTGGATTGTTCACCACGACCCCGTAACTACGAGAATGATGGACAAGAGCAGAGTAATCGAGCTTTCAAGCTACGACGAGCTTCTCGGACTTACATACACTAACGGCCACAATATCGACAAGTATCCCTATCTCAGAATCTGTACTCTTGAGGACTTCTTTAAGACCTGCGCCAAGTACGGTATGACCTGTACGGTTGAGCTTAAATACAACAGGAACCGCGCTCACTATCAGGAAATTATCGACCTTCAGAAGAAGTACGGCGTTGAGGCTTCATACATTGCCTTCTCATTTGAGGACCTTGTTGATTTCAGAAAGATTACCGACGCTCCTCTCTATTATCTTGTTGAGGATATTACCGACGAGGCGATTGAAAAGGCAAAGAGCCTTGAAAACTGCGGTATAAGCTATAACTGCAACGACGAGCGCAACACCGACAACGACTGCGCCAACATCAAAAAGGCTCACGCTGCCGGCGTTACTACGGCAACCTGGACCTGCGACAGTCTTGAGCTTATGGAAAAGCTTGTACGCGCAGGCACAAGATACATCACTACAAACTGTATTACATACTAAAAAAATAAGGCGGCTCTTGGGAGAGCCTTCGTAAAGAAGGTTCTCCCAATTAAATTAATCCTTCGGATTAATGAAATATTCTTTCAGAATATGGAATTGCTTCGCAATGAAATACGCCTGCGTCGTATATAGGATTAATTTAATTTCATATCGAGCAAAGCGAGATATTTCACAATTTGCTTTAGCAAATTATTTCATATTGCTTGCAATATTTCATTTACAACAGGCTGAATTCTCTTTCGGTCTGTTTTTTCTTTTTAGGATTTGGCATTACAAATCCTATGCTCGCTACAGTCTGTGACATAATTCTTGACTTATAGTTGTAATAATGATAAAATTGACTTGCGAAATAAATCTTAAT
>JAILGO010000103.1 GCA_024696725.1 Eubacterium sp.
TCCTCGGGAACAACCGGGTTAAAGTAAACGCCGTTTGTCGGGTTTTGCTGCTGCGACGGAATATACGGAGGCTGAGGCGGAGCAATCGGCTCTGCGGGAGCAACGGGCTCTGCGGGAGCGACGGGCTCTGCGGGAGCAACAGGCTCTGCGGGAGCAACGGGTTCTGCGGGAGCAACAGGCTCTGCGGGAGTTTCCTGCGGCGCGGCGCTTTTGCCTTCCGTATTATCGTTATTCATACCGAATAAATCATCATAATTTTCACTCATAAATTTTACCTTCTTTCATAAAGTCTGACTGTGTTATATCAATCAAACATTAAATCAATGTTAAACGGCTTTAGGAAGCGTGAAAACAAATTCAGCCTCGTCGGGACTGTCGGATTTTGCGTATATCCTGCCGCCGTGCATTTCAACCATCATTTTAACAATATACAGTCCGAGTCCCGCGCCCTTAGCGTCAAGACTTCTCGACTTATCGACCTTATAGAATCTTTCAAAAATCTTGGTAAGCTCTTCGGATTTTATACCCGTTCCGCTGTTTTTCACGGAGACCTCAATCTTATCGCCGAGCTCTCTTATACCTATTTTTATATACCCGTTTTCGTTAGTGAATTTAACGGCGTTATCAAACAGGTTATAGATTACCTGATAAATCATATCGGTATCGGCGTAAACCCTGTAAGGCGCCATATCGTCAAGACCGAGCACCTCAATATTCTTCTTATCAATTTTCTGTTCAAAGGTAAGCAGAATATGGATAATCTGGTCGGAGATATTATAGTTTTTCTGTTTCATTTCAAAGTCGCCGCTTTCCATTTTGCTCATATTGAGCATAGCGACAACGAGACGTGACAGACGTCTTACCTCGTCGGACACGATTTTCAGATAGTATTCGTGCTTCTCTCTCGGGATTGTACCGTCGAGGATACCGTCTATAAAGCCCGCGATAGAGGTCATCGGGGTTTTAAGCTCGTGCGAAACGTTGGCTACGAAGGAGCGGCGCGAACTTTCAAGCTTATCGAGCGCGTCAGCCATATCGTTAAAGGCGTAGCCGAGGTCTGCGAGCTCGTCGTTTCCGTCGACCTTTACCCTGTAAGAAAAGTCGCCGACGGCAAAGCGCTTCGCGGCGTCGCTCATCTGCTGAAGCGGGGTTATCATCCGTTTTGTAATAATCCATATCAGGAAAAAGCCTACGGCGAGAACGAGAACGTACACTATTATAAAGGTACGGATAAGGCTCATAACGAGGGCGGTAGTTCCCTCTTCAACAGTAGCGAATACCGTGCCGATAATTCCGTTAGCGCCCTCGAGCGCTCCCTGAGTATATTTAGGCGCGATAATCGCCGTGCCCACGACGTAGCTGCTTTTTCCGTTAACGACGGCTTTCGTATACGCAGAGCCGTTTTCATAGACTCTCATAAGCAGGTCGTCGTCAACCTTAAAGGAGGCGTGCTCGTCGCAGACCACGCTGTTTGAATGGTACGATTTAATACCCGTCTGCTCCTTACAGATAATTACGTTTCCTTCAACGTCGCACACGAACACGTCGCTTGAAATACAGCTTGAAACCGTAGCGAGCGAGCTGCATATCGAAGCCTTCTGAGTCGAATAGCTGCTGTTCATATCGTTAATAATCAGAGTGCTTGCGATATCGCGCGCGATAGTAGAGGTATTTTCCTTAAGAAGCTCCGTTTTCTCATTAATGGAAAAGGCGTTTACAAGAAGAATAAGCGTCGTCCCGAGACCGAGCAGAGCCGCAAGGAATATCGAGGCAAAGAGAACGAAATATTTAGTAAATATATTCGTTCTCGTGCCCTTAAGCTTAAGCTTCAACATATTTTATACCTTAGTTTCAAATTTATAGCCTACGCCCCATACCGTTTTAAGAGTCCATTTATCCGAAACACCCTCGAGCTTTTCACGGAGTCTTTTAACGTGAACGTCAACCGTACGGCTGTCGCCGTAGTAATCGAAGCCCCACACCTCGTCAAGAAGCTGGTCGCGGGTATAAACTCTGTTGGGATTAGAGGCAAAATGATAGATAAGCTCCAGCTCTTTAGGCGGAGTATCAACGACAACGCCTCTTACCTTCATTTCGTAATTTGTTATATTTATTTCAAGATTTTCGTATATTACTACCTTTTTCTCCGCCTCGCCGGCTTCGGTTTCACCCTTTGTACGGCGGAGTACCGCTTTAATTCTCGCCATAACCTCTTTTGCGTCGAAGGGCTTTACTACGTAATCGTCAGCGCCGAGCTCAAGACCGAGAACCTTATCAAAGGTTTCGCCCTTTGCGGTAAGCATAATAATCGGAGCGCCCGAGGTTTTTCTTATCTCACGGCAGACCTGCCAGCCGTCCATTTTAGGAAGCATAATGTCAAGCAGAACCAAATCGGGAGCCTTGCTCTGAAACGTTTCAACCGCAGCGGCGCCGTCGTTTGCGGTAAATACCGTATAGCCTTCGCTTTCAAGATAGAGCTTAAGCAGCTCACAGATATTAAGGTCGTCGTCAACTACTAATATTTTAGCCATAATCTTTCTCCTTTTAATCTTTCAGCCGTTTTCGGCCGCGCAATCAGCTATACGAAAACAGCATATATAGTTATTCAGTATTAATTTTATATCATTTGGCAACAATTTACAAGTAATTTGTTAACATTTTTATTTTTAGTTAATCATTTCTCTTGTGTAAAGCAATTTCACTTTACGCTTTTTGTAAACAAATTGTTACCGCTTTTAACAATTTCTTGACAAACACAAGATATAAGTGTAATATAATAAGGAATTTCTATATTTATGATTATCAATTAGTAATAATTGTATGTTTTAGATATTCCGATTCTCTTTAAATGTTACAAAACTGTACCTTTTCTGATGAAATTGAGCCGGTCAGACTTTGTCAGGTCTGGCTGTTGAGAAAAAATTTGACAGAAGGAGGTGCTATTGATTTGGTTAATTTACCCATTGGACTTACTATCGTATTTGCGTTATTACTCGTTGCGCTCAGTCTTGTTGTAGGCTTTGTTGTAGGTCAGCTTTATAAGGAAAAGAAATCCCTTAAGGAGCTTGATTCCGCTTCTCAGCAGGCTAAGAAGATTATGAACGACGCACTCGCCGAGGCTGAAGCAGCTAAAAAGACGCAGTTAATGGAGGTTAAGGACGAGGTCCATAAGCTCCGTTCCGATGCTGACCGCGATATCCGCGAGAGGAGAAACGAGGTTCAGCGCCAGGAAAAGAGACTCAATCAGCGCGAGGAATACCTCGACAAGAGAGCTGATTCGCTTGAATCAAAGAATGAAAAATTAAGCGTAAAGCTTAAAGAAGTTGATGAAAAATTAGTTGAAATCGATGGCATCAAGAAAAGTCAGTTTGACATGCTTGAGAGAATTTCCGGTCTCTCACAGGACGAAGCAAGAAAGCAGCTTCTGCAGTCGCTCGAAAGCGAGCTCGATATAGAAAAGAGCAAGCGTATTCTCGAGCACGAGCAGATGATTCGTGACCAGAGCGACGTAATCGCAAGAGAAATAATCAGCACTGCTATCCAGCGCTGCGCCGCTGACCACACTGCAGAAACCACCGTTTCCGTAGTTGCGCTTCCGACCGATGACCTCAAGGGAAGAATCATCGGACGTGAGGGAAGAAATATCCGTTCAATCGAGCAGATTACGGGCGTTGAGCTTATTATCGACGACACGCCCGAAGCCATTACGGTAAGCTCTTTCGACCCCGTAAGACGTGAAATCGCGCGTCTCACGCTCGAAAAGCTTATTCAGGACGGCAGAATCCATCCGACTAAAATCGAAGAGATGTACGACAAGGCAAAGCGCGAGGTCGAATATACCATTAAATCAGAGGGCGAAAAGGCTGTTGTCAGCGCGAACTGCGGCTCTATTCATCCTGAGCTTGTCAAGCTTCTCGGTAAGCTTAAATACCGTACCTCTTACGGTCAGAGCGTACTTAAGCACTCGCTTGAGGTTTCCTATATCGCAGGGCTTATGGCGGCTGAGCTCGGCGCAGACGAAAAGCTTGCGCGCAGAGCGGGTCTTCTTCACGATATAGGTAAGGCTCTCGACCACGAAATGGAGGGCAGCCACGTTGCTCTCGGCGTTGAATACGCAAGAAAATACAAGGAAAGCGAAGCCGTTGTTCACGCTATTCAGGCTCACCACGGCGACGTTGAATGTAAGACTATAATCGCTGCTCTTGTTCAGGCGGCTGACGCGGTTTCCGCTTCACGTCCCGGCGCAAGACGCGAGAATATCGAAAACTACATCAAGAGACTTCAGCAGCTCGAGGAGATTTCCCAGAGCTTCGACGGAGTTGAAAAGGCTTATGCTATTCAGGCAGGCAGAGAAGTCAGAGTTATGGTTAAGCCCGAAGTAATCAATGACGAAAAGATGCCTCTTGTAGCTCGTGAAATTGCTAAAAAAATCGAAGAGGATATGGAATATCCCGGTCAGATTATGGTTAACATCATTCGCGAGAGCAGAGTTTCGGATGTAGCAAAATAATAAGATACTGCAGGGCTCAGGTCCTGCAGTTTTTTTCGGAGGTTATATTATGATTCGTCACACAGTATGCTTTAAGCTTAAGGACAACTCCCCTGCCGAATGCGAAAAGGCGGCAGAAATTCTCCGCTCAATGAAGGGAAACGTTCCCCTTCTCCGCGGAATAGACGTCGGCGTGGACTTTTTACACTCTCCGCGCTCGTACGATATCATTCTTCAGGTTCTGCTCGACGATGAAAAAGCGCTTGAGGAATATCAAAACGACGGGTACCACTGCTCCGTCGTTAAGGCTCACATGCACTCGGTTGCCGAAAGCTCGGTCGCAATCGACTGCGAAGTATAAATTTGTATACAGAACCCCGACGTCGTATATGGCGCCGGGGTTTTTATTATGGACTTTAGTATATTAATAAATATTTAAAAGTTTATAAATTGACTTTTAATATATATAGTGTTACAATATAGCGGTATCTCTATAATAATATATATTATAGGGCAATATCGGTTTTTGGAGGTAAAGTAATGGACGAAACCAGAGAAATAGACATTGACTTACGGAAAATATTTTATATGATGCGCACAAAGGTCGTATATATACTCCTTGCCACCGTTTTTCTTGCGGCAGCGGCAGGAGCCTTTACGCACTTTTTTATTGCGCCGACTTATCAGGCAAACGCAAAGTTTTACGTTTACAACAACCCGAACAACACGGTCGCAACGGACAGGGTAATTAATCAGAACGATATCGACGCGTCCGGCGACATCATTAACACATACGTATATCTTCTAAAGACCGACACGGTTTTAGACAAGGTTGCTCAGGACCTCGGCTACGCTTCGGGAAACGAAATCAAGAATTACATTACGGCTAACCGTATAGAAAATACCCTCGTTTTCCAGGTAATCGTTACCACTACGGACGCGGAGCTTTCGGCAAAGATTGCCAACTCCGTAGCGAAGATTGCGCCGGACGAGATAGTAAAGCTTGTTAACGCCGGCGGCGCAAGCGTTGTTGACTGGGCAAAGGTTCCGACGGCGCCCGTAGGACCGAACACGAAAAAGAACGTTATGGTAGGAGCTATGATAGGCTTTATCATTTCCTTCGCACTCTTCTTCGTATATGAGCTGTTCGACACGACGATTACTAATACAAGGGATATTGAACGCGAATTCGGCGATATCCCGATTCTCGGTACTATCCCGAGACTTGACGCGCCCGAAAAGAGCGGCTACGGAAGCTCGGGCAATCAGCAGAACCCGACGGATAACGGAGAGTCCGCAGAGACTACTCCGCCGTTAGTTAAACCGAGCGAATCGCTTCTTGAAAGCATACAGTCTGCAAAGGAGGGTAACAAGAATGACTAAAAGAAACAAAAGAAAGCTTGAAGCCACTCAGAGCTTCAACACGATAGACGCTAAAAAAATACTCTCAGCCGACTCCTCCTTCTCGGTAAAAGAGGCATATAACGCTATAAGAACAAATCTTCTCTTTACTCAGAAGGGCGAAAAATGTCCTATCTTCGTAATAACAAGCCCGACCGCCAACAACGGTAAAACCATCAACTCGGTTAACCTCGCGGTAAGCTTTGCGCAGATGGGTAAGAAAACGCTTCTTATCGACGCGGATATGAGAAACCCCACTATCCACAGGCTTTTCTCAATCTCGGTTAAGAACGGACTTTCGGAAATACTCGCAGACCTCACCGATAATATTTCAACCTCTATAACCGATATAGAAAACCTTTACGTTCTTACCGCGGGTAAAATACCCCCGAATCCGACGGAGCTTCTCGCTTCCTCAAGAATGGATAAGCTTCTCGATTCGGTAAGAACTCACTACGACGTAATCTTTATAGATACGCCGCCCGTAAACATCGTAACGGACTGTACGGTATTCGCCCAGAAGGTAACGGGTTACGTTCTTATCGTAAAGACCGACACTACCAAGATTCAGGACGTAAGGACCGCGCGTAACAATCTTACTCAGATAGGCGGAAACATTATAGGTATAATTCTTAACGATATCAACAGCGAAAAGAAGAAGTATTATTCCTACTACCGCAAGTATAACTA
>JAILGO010000122.1 GCA_024696725.1 Eubacterium sp.
AACGACGGTGTATTTTCCGTTTAAAAGAGTAATTGTGTAGCAGTCGTTAGCGGCAGTTACGGTGATGTCGTATTCGCCAGCCGTGTTAATATCAGCGTTTGTTTCAAGCTTAATTCCGAGTTCGTCGCCGTCAACGTATCCACCCGTAAGCTTATAAGTAAGGTCTTTGAGCGCGCTGCCGCGGTAGCTCTTTTGGTTGTCGGCGGTGATTGTAACTTCCGCAGGAGCAATGGTGAAGTCAGCCGTTACGGTTTCGGTTTCGTAAATACCGCCCGCTGCTATTTCCGCCTTAACGGTGTATTCGCCGGGCTTAGTCGGACTGTCCTTTGAATACTTGCTGTCGTCGGCGTCCTTTGCCTTATAGAAGTATTCAACCCTGCCGCCGCCGTTGTTGTTTTCAACCGTCGGTACGTTTGCGGGTGCGCCGTACGTCCAGTCGTCAAGCTTTACAACGGGCTGTAAGCTTGTAAATTCAGCGACATAGGTTATATCATATTTCCAATAATTATAATAATTTCCGCTCTTGTAATTGTAATAACAGTAGTCTCCGTTTGCGTCAGTCGCGGCAAGTCCCGAAGGCAGATTTTCGTCAAAGCCGTAGTACTTGGTTTCCGCGCGGTTATCTTTGGAGTCCCTTACTGTCGGGTCTGACACAGTATTACTTACAACAGTGACCTCATAGTCGCCCGCAAAAAGCTTTGTTGTGTTAGCAAGTGCTTCGGTAACGTCGTCAATACTTGATTGTACCTGAGCGTTATAAGCGTTATCGTAGGAGGATGCAACTGATGTTAACGCCTGCAAATTATAATCGTATTTCTCGCCCGTTCTTGTATCGGTTATGTAAAGAGTACCGAATACGTGCGTCGAGCTTTCGTCAACCGTTGCGTCATAATCCGTGGCATTTGTGTATTTCCAGATTGCCTTAACTTTAACGGAATCGTTGACCGCAATGGTTTCTTCGGGAGCCTTAAGCTCGTCGCCAACCTGCCACTTATAGAAGGTTCTGCCGTCCTTAACGAAGGTGCAGGCGGGAAGCGCGTAGGTAAATTCCGTGTAATCGGAATGGGGAGCCATTGTATTCGATGCGCCGTTGCCATTAAAGCTTACGGCTTCCCAATAGTGAATTGTTGCGGTTATGAGTTTATCGTTGTTGTTTCCGATATTATCGGACAGAGTTTCCCATTCGCTCTTTGTTCCGCCGTAATACACGTCTTTAAGCAATGAACATTCATAGAATGCGTGATGTTCAATACTGCTTACGTCTTTATGTATTACAACTGCTCTAATGTCGTTTTCATAAGCAAACGAGGCTTCCCCGATAGTCGTTACAAACACGGGAACGGTAAAGCTTGCCGCGGTTCTGCCGCCCGGATACTGAAGAAGAACGGTTTTATCCTTGTTATACAGTAAGCCGTCATCGGCGCTGTAATTCGGGTTATCTGCATCAACTGTAATTGAAGCTAATGACTCGCACGAATAAAACGGAGCTGCGCCTATTGTTGTAACGTCTTTGGGAATATTAACGCTTTGAAGCGAATTGCAAAAACCGAACGCAGCGGAGCCGATTGTTGTTACGCTTTCCGGAATAGTGATTGCGGAGAGCTTTTCGCAATTGCTAAACGTACCGGCGCCGATTGTTTCAAGCTTGGCGGGAAGGGTTATTGATTCAAGTTCGTAACAATTCACGAAGCTGAATTCTCCGATTTCGGTAATACTGTCGGGCAGAGTCAGGTTATCCAGCCCTGTGCAATTATCAAAAGCATAATCGCCCAATGATGTTACCGTGTCCGGAAGTGTAAACGGCTTTAAGCTATTACAATCAAATAACAGAGCATTACCGATGCGCGTTATACCGTCACCAACGGTAATCGTTTCAATAGTATCGCTATTATAAAACGGCGATTTATTATCACTCCAGTTATAATCCCACGTTGCGCCCGTGCCGGAAAGCGTAAGCGTTTCACCGTCAATCAAATAGAAAACATTATCGCCGCACTTGCCCGACCGACAGTTATAATGCCATGCTGCGTCTGTAAGCCATCTGTTACCCGAGCTGCTGATTGTCATATTGCTTTTATCAGCTTCGCTTCCGTAATAATAAACGCCGGTCAGGGAGCCACAGTTTGAAAAAGCGTCTTCCCCGACGCTCGTAACGCTTTTGGGAATAACAACGTATTTTAAACTATAACAAAGAAGGAAAGCATTTGACTCTATACTTGTTACTCCGTCCGGAATGATTATGCTTTTCAGCGACTGACAGTTAGTGAATGCGTGTGCTCCGATATGTCTGACGCTGCTTGGGAGCGTAATGCTCTCTATTTTGTAAAAAAAGGTAAGAGCGTATTTGCCGATTTTTGTTAACCCCTCGGGGAGCGATATGCTTTCGACATTATAGCAGCAATTGAACAGATAATCCCCTAAGCCCGTAATACCGCTTTCCACAATGATGTTTTTAATATCTTCGTTTTCATAGAACGGGGAATTACACTCCGGGTCTGCCTCAATATCAGAAGTATAATCCCATGTGTCG
Organism: Eubacterium sp.; assembly: GCA_024696725.1. GTDB lineage: Bacteria > Bacillota > Clostridia > Oscillospirales > Acutalibacteraceae > Eubacterium_R. Next base: position 2,531 of record JAILGO010000122.1, read on the forward strand.
CCCGTTCCGGAAAGCGTAAGCGCGCCACTTGCGCTGTCAAAGTTCCAGTAAACGTTGTTGCCGCACCGCCCGCTTGAATCAAGCGCAAACGCGGAAAACGGCATTACCGAAAAAGCGGAAAACGCCATAATGAGTGATAATAAGATTGATAAAGCTTTTTTCATAGTATCAATTCCTTTCAAAAAAGAATAGAGTTACGCTGATTATAATATATCACAAATAGAATTAATTGTAAATAAAAAGTACAGCCGTGGTCATCGGCTGTACGGTTATTCGGATATTTTCCCGCCCGATGTTATCGGTTCTTTGAAAAAAGGCTTTTTATGTTTTCACCTTTAAAAATGAAAATCTCTCTTGAGAGCATCATTAAAACGAACGAAAAGGTTCCGCCCATAAGAACGTCGCTCATAAAATGCGCGCCGACAACGATTCTGCTCACCGCAACAAGACCCGTAAATACAACGGGAATGAACCAGAAAAGCGCGCGCACGCTCCTTTTCTTCGGGCAGAGAGTTGAATTAAGCATAATCAGCGCGTATGAGATTCCCGCCGCGCCCGTGTGACCGCTCGGGAAGGACTTGTTAGCGTCGGTATGGCCGAAAACCGACATCATAAGCTCGTCGCTGACGCTGTGTCCCTTTAATTCGTACCACCTTGAAAACGTGGCGAAGCCTATCGCGGGGTCGTCGGGCTTTACGTTCATAGCGCGGAAGCGGAGCCTTCCGAAGATGTCTTTAAAGCCGAGATTTATCGCGATAGTAGAAACCGCGGCAAATACGATAGTCGCAACGGCAAACTTTAAAAGCGCTCTGATTGAAGCGTCGGAAAAGTTATTAACCGCGAGAATTCCGAGCACCGCAAAAAGCACTCCGAAAAAAAGATATGTAAGATGAAGGAAGGCGCCCGAGGTGAGCTGAGCGTCGCTTCCGTAGAGAATATGCGGCTTAAGGCGGTTAAACACAATCAAACAAAAGACGTAACCCGGTGCGACCGAGAAAGCGCCCGACACTGCCATAAGAACCGCCCTTTTCGCTTTTTCGCAAAAACGAAGCGCGTAAACGAAAATTATATCAATGGAAAAAGCAAGCATTATCTCGACGGGGCTGTCGCCGATTATTTCAAAGAACGCTCCGAAGGTATTATTTGTATCGTATTCGCCGGGAGCAAGTATACCATTCGTCAGCAGTCGGCTTATTTCAAGGTCATAGAAGGTTGCAATAAGAAGCAACGCGACAAACACTGCGCAGAAAAGCGCAAGACCTGTTATTACCCTCTTTTTTTGAGCCATGGTTTTTTCTCCGTTTTTCATATACTTATCTCCGATTGGAATTATTTATTATTAACGGCAGCCGCAATTCGCAGCATACGCCCGGCGGCATAACCGAAAAAGCCTTTATATGCAACGCAGTATTTATTCTTAATATAACCGTCCGTTCTGTCCCTTCTGCAGCCGCCGCGGCACAGTGCATAATACTCGCAGTCCTTACAATGTCCGTGAATCAGCAGAGACTGCTCAATGAAGGCTTTTTGCTTTTCATTCATTTCAAACGGGTTTTCGTCGGAAATATTACCGAGCTTATACTCCTCTCTGCAATAGAAATCGCAGGGATAAAGCGAGCCGTCAGCCTCAAGCGCAAAGTAATTTCCGCACACGCCGCACATCGCGCAGCTTTCGGGCTGTTCGCCCGTCAGAATACCGATATAATTATCAATATGACGGATTGAAACATAGTTACCGTTTATATAATCCGCGTACCATAAATCGAAGGATTTTTTCAAAAACTCCTCATAGCTTTCAGCTGAGAGCGAAATCCCGTTTACGTCGTCGACATAAGGAATAAACTGCAAAAAGCCGAAGCCGTGCTTTTTAAAATATTTATAGGTGCTTTCGACGTCCCCTGCGTTTTCGTTATCTATAACGCTCAGAATATTAAAATCGACCTTATGCTTTTTAAGAACGGATATTGCGGTAAGCACGCGGGGCAGAACGCTCTCGCCGTTTTCGGCAAGGCGGTAGCGGTCGTTAGTCCTTCTGTTACCGTCAAGTGAAACGCCGATTAAAAAATTGTTTTCTTTAAAAAAGGCAGCGAATTCAGCGTCTATCAGCAAGCCGTTAGTCTGTAATGAAAAACTGACGGGCGCTTTTATTTTCTCCTTAACCGACTTAACGAAATACTTAAAAAAGTCAAGTCCGGCAAGTGTAGGCTCGCCGCCCTGAAATATAACTGAAAGAGCCGACGGCTGATACTCAATAATTCTTTGTATCAGCAAGTCAACCGTTTCTTTTTTCATTATTCTGTTTTCCCGTTCGGCGCTCGCAGCTTTATAAAAGCAATATTTACAGTTCATATTGCAAAGTCCCGCGGCGGGCTTAACAAGTAAGGTAAGACTATTCATAACACACTTCTTATTGACTTAGGCTTCAACAACAGTATAATATAATTATAAAAATAAATCAATGAGGTATTATTATGGATAAGCCTAATGTAGTTATTATTCTGACTGACGACCAGGGCTATGCCGATTTAGGCTGTATGGGCTCTAAAGAGCTTAAGACTCCGCACCTTGACTCACTTGCCGAAAACGGTATAAAATTCAATTCTATGTATTCCGCTTCGCCCGTATGCTCTCCGTCAAGAGCGGCGCTTCTTACGGGAAGATACCCCGGTAACGCGGGAGTAAGGGCAATCCTCGCAGGTCACCGCAGGGCAAGCGGTCTGACTCCCGAGGTTCCGACTCTTGCGACAGCGCTGAAAAAAGAGGGGTACGTAACGGGACTTTGCGGCAAATGGCATTTAGGTCTTAAGGACGAGTGCAGACCGAATTCAAACGGATTCGACGAATTCAGCGGTTTTCTCGCCGGTTGTCTTGACTACTACTCACATATTTTCTACTACGGAATGGCCGACGGCGGCTCCGACCCGACTCACGATTTATGGGAAAACGGCGACGAGGTTTACGCTAACGGCGAATACCTTACCGAGCGTATTACAGGAAAGAGCGTCGATTTTATCAAAAGACATAAGGACGAGCCGTTCTTCCTCTTTGTTTCGTACAACGCTCCGCACTATCCTATGCACGCGCCGGAAAAATATATTAACCGCTTCCCCGACCTTCCGTGGGACAGAAGGATTATGGCGGCAATGCTGAGCGCCGTAGACGACGGCGTCGGAGAAATAACCGAAACGCTGAAAAGCCTCGGACTTTTCGACAACACGATTATTTATTTTCAAAGCGATAACGGTCCCTCAAGGGAAAGCCGTAACTGGCTCGACGGCACCGCGGACCCGTATTACGGCGGTACAACGGGAAAATTTACCGGACATAAATTCAGCCTTTTCGAAGGCGGAATACGCGTTCCCGCATTACTTTCGTGGGGCGATAAAGTACCGCGCAAAGCCGTAGACACGCCGCATATCGCAACGGACATCTTCCCGACGGTTTTAGAAGCCTGCGGAGGAAAGCCGGGCGAATACAGCATTGACGGCAAAAGCCTTATTCCTCTTATTAACGGTATGGACGACTGCGCTCACGAATACCTTTTCTGGGAAATGGAGGAGCAGACGGCGGTCAGATATAAGGACTATAAGCTCGTCCTCAACGGCAGGCTGACCGAAAACGACGGAGTCCGCGCTCCCGTATGGCTGTCCGACCTCAGCAAAGACGTAGGCGAAAAAACGAATTTAGCGAACGAAAAGTCCGCTCTTTGCGAAAGCCTTAAGTCCGCGGCGCTTGAATGGCGAAAAGAAATCGAGGACAGGTGGGAAAGAGAATTCGCAGATAACTACGCTCTTACTTAAAAGCAATAATTAAATCCCCCAAAGCCGCAAGGACGCGGTTTCGGGGGATTTTTATATTTTCCCGTTATTCGTATTCAACCTCGATTGCTTCGAATTTGCACTTAGCGGCGCATACGCCGCACTTAAAGCACTTATCCTGATTGATTTCAAAGGGCTCTTTAATCACGCCCGTCGGAGCGCCCGCCTTACAGGCTCTTGAGCAGAGCGAGCAGCCCTTGCACTTTTCGGGGATAATAGTAACCTTTTTTATCCGTTTATATCCCTCGGGCGCGATAATAGCGTCGTTAGGACAGATACGCGAGCATTGGGCGCACTCTACGCACTTCGCTTCGTCAATCTCATAGCGGGAGGCGTCGTCCGTCGCCGCGCTTATTGAACCGAACAGACAGGTGAACGCGCAGGCGCCGCAGCCGACGCATCTTGTTTCGTCAATTCTAAAAGCCATAATTAACCTCCCGATGAAGGAGAGAGGAACCAAACCTCGTCTCCGTCGTTCAACTTCTGTTTTTTCCTTTTGCAGTGCTCACCGTTAACGAACACGGTTGCGTCGGAAAAGGAAAGACTGCTTTTATTCTCGCCCGTTGCGACTTTATTAAGCTCAGCGAGCAAATCCGAGAGCTTTTCAGCGTCGATTTCTATATTCGAAATATGAGTATCGACTCTGTAAACGCCGAAGAGCTTAACGTTTACCTTAGCCATTATTCTCCCCCCCTAATCCTTCTTCATAGCGGCGGCAACCGCCTTGTCGTATAAGTTCTTATCAATATCTATGCCGAGAGTTTTAAGCCTGTGCCAGGTCGGAATTCCGTCCTTCCAGCCTCTCGCACGGTAAAAGACCTTTTTCATTTTTTCAAGCGGTACCTTTGTTTTCGGGTTGTTCGGGTCCTGAAGCTCCTCGGTCAGACGCTTCGGAAGCTTATCCGCGCCCGCCTTCTGACCTAAGATAACGTTTCCGATACGCTCGGCGTTCCAGCCGTAAGCGCCCCACGTCAAAAACTTTGCCATATTTGATTTCATACCCGTTGCGTACTTCACGGCGATAGCGTGCGGCAGAAGCGGAATATTAATCTGCGGAACCTTCGTGAAGTGGCTGAGCAGGTTGACAACGGGTCCTACGTAGGGGAAGCAGGCGAGAATTGCTTTCGTAATCAGCATATTCGGCTTAGCGATTAAGAAGCCAGGAAGCACCGCGTAGCTTGTAAACATACAGCTTCCCGCCGCGGAAATAGATTCCATAAGATTCTGGAACATAATACCGATAGCTGCCTTGCCGTGAGGTGTGAGGGAATTGACGTCAAGACCGAGTCCCTCAACGACGACCATATAGCCTGCGT
>JAILGO010000112.1 GCA_024696725.1 Eubacterium sp.
AAGAGAGGTAAACTATGGATATAAACAGAATTGAATGCTGCGAGGAGCAGCACTGCCACAGCGAGCTGCTTAAGGCAGTTAACGAAAAAATGCCCGCAGAGACAGAGCTTTACGATTTATCGGAGCTTTTCAAGGTATTCGGAGACAGCACGAGAATAAGAATACTGTTCGTGCTGTTTGAATGCGAGGTATGCGTATGCGACCTCGCGCAGGCGCTTAACCTTACTCAGTCAGCGGTTTCGCATCAGCTGAAGATTCTTAAGCAGAATAAGCTTGTAAAATCAAGGCGCGAGGGCAAATCGGTTATTTACTCACTCGCGGACAGTCACGTATATAACATTATCGCTCAGGGACTCGAGCACATAAAGGAGGATTAAAGCGGAATCATTCCGCTTTTTTTCTTTTTTCTATTGTAATAATACACAAATTATGATATATTAGTTTTATTAATTATGGTAAGCTTTTACAAATCTTACCCGCGTTTGGAGGAATGACAATGTATGATGTTGCAATAATCGGCTGCGGTATAGCCGGAGCCTCAATTGCGTACTATCTCACTAAATACAGACTGTCCGTTGCGATAATTGAAAAATGCAACGACGTATGTATGGGTGCGACAAGAGCTAACAGCGCAATTATTCACGCAGGCTATGACCCGGAGCCGGGCTCGCTCTGTGCGAAATACAACGTTAGAGGCTGCGAGCTTGCTAAGGAAATCTGTAAAAAGCTCGACGTTCCGTGCCAGTGTATCGGCTCGCTTGTAGTCGCTTTCACGGATAAGGAGCTTGAAACGCTCAACGTGCTTTTTGACAGAGGTCTTAAAAACGGCGTACCCGATATGCAGCTCTTTAATCAGGAGGAGCTCCGCAAGGCTGAACCGATGATTTCGGAAAAGGCACTCGGCGCGCTCTATGCGCCTACCGCAGCAATAGTCAACCCGTGGGAATACGGACTTGCAATGACCGAAACCGCTGTAAGAAACAGCGCTAAGCTTATGCTCAACACAGAGGTTAAGGATATAAACAAGACCGAAAACGGATGGGCTCTTGAAACGAATAACGGCATGGTTGAAGCAAAATACGTCATAAACGCTGCAGGCGTTTACAGCGACGATATTCATAATATGGTAGCAGAGCCGAGCTTTAAGATTAATCCGATGGCAGGAGAATACTTCCTTCTTGACAAGGTTGAGGGAGAGAGAGCTAACCACATTATTTTCCAGTGTCCTAACGAGCTCGGTAAGGGAGTTCTCGTTGCTCCTACGGTTCACGGCAACCTTATCGTCGGACCTAATGCAATCGAGAGCGGAAAGGACGACACGACTACAAAATCGAGCTCGCTCGATTTCATAAGAACTGCTGCTCTGAAATCAATTCCGAGCATTAATTACAGAGAAAACATCAGAAACTTCACGGGCGTTCGTCCGAACGCGGACACAAACGATTTCGTTATCGGCTTCGCAGCTGAGCGCTTTATCGACGTAGCGGGCTTTAAGTCGCCCGGTCTTTCGGCTGCTCCTGCGGTTGCGGAGGACATAGTAAATATGCTTCGCGACGACGGACTTGAAATGATTGAAAACGAAAACGCAATAGACGAGAGAGAGCATATCCGCTTCCGTCATTTAAGCGAGGAGGATAAAAACAGACTCGTTGCAGAAAATCCGACCTACGGAAGAGTTGTATGCCGCTGCGAGACAATCACAGAGGGTGAAATAAGAGCGGCTCTCAAGTCCCCCGTTCAGCCCGTTTCTCTCGACGGAATCAAGCGCCGTTGCGGAACAGGTATGGGCAGATGTCAGGGCGGCTTCTGCGGACCGAAGGTTCTTGAAATTATTGCAAGAACAAAGAAAATTCCGTTTGAAGACGTACTTCAGGACGCCAACGGAAGCTATATCTTAACCGGCGAAACGAAAAGCAAAAAGGAGGTCTGAGCCATGATATATGAATTAATCGTAGTAGGCGGAGGACCTGCCGGACTTGCCGCAGCGCTTGCTGCTCACGAAAAAGGTCTTAAGGATATACTCATTATTGAGCGCGACAAAGAGCTCGGCGGTATTCTTAATCAGTGTATTCATAACGGCTTCGGCCTCCACTATTTCAAGGAGGAGCTCACGGGTCCCGAATACGCCGGCAGATTTATTGATATGCTTGAAGGCACGGGAATTAAAATCAAGTGCGACACGATGGTTCTCGAGGTTACTCAGGACAAAAAGGTTCACTGTATTAATCCCGAGGACGGATATCAGGTACTAGAGGCGAAATCCATTGTTCTTGCCATGGGATGCCGCGAGAGAACGAGAGGCGCTATCTCTATCCCCGGCACAAGACCTGCGGGCGTTCTTACTGCGGGTGCCGCACAGCGCTACGTTAACATTGAGGGTCACATGGTCGGCAAGAAGGTTATAATTCTCGGCTCGGGCGATATCGGTCTTATTATGGCGAGACGTATGACGCTTGAGGGCGCTGAGGTTCTCGCCTGCGTTGAGGTTATGCCGTATTCGGGCGGACTTCAGAGAAATATCGTTCAGTGTCTTAACGACTTCAATATTCCGCTTTATCTTTCTCACACAATTATTGATATCCGCGGAAAAGAGAGAGTCGAGGGCGTTACGATTGCAAAGGTAGGTCCCGACAGGAAGCCTATCAAGGGAACGGAAATCGACTTCGATTGCGACACGGTTCTTCTTTCGGTAGGTCTTATACCCGAAAACGAGCTTACGAGGACTGCAGGCATTGAGGTTGACCCGGCTACAAACGGCGTCGTTGTATGGGAGAATATGGAAACCTCGGCTGAGGGAATCTTCGCAAGCGGTAACGTCGTACACGTTCACGACCTCGTTGACTACGTTACGGGCGAAAGCCAGAAGGCGGGACGTGCGGCGGCTGAATACGTTAAGCTCGGCTCACGTTCAAGACAGAACGCTATCTCGGTTAAAGAGGGAGACGGCGTAGGCTTTATCGTTCCGCTTAAGATACACCGTGAGGCTATGGACGCGGAGCTTTTCTTCAGACCGAGAAGAATATTCGAAACAAGTCGTATCGTCGTAAAGGACGGCGAACACGTTGTAGCTCAGCTTAAAAGAGCGCACATGGCGCCCGGTGAAATGGAGAGAGTTAAGCTTTCAAGAAGACTTCTCGACGCGATTATGGGCGACGAAATAACAGTAACAGCGGAGGAAATTGAGGAATGACAGAGTTAATTTGTATTACCTGCCCGAGAGGCTGTCACCTTACGGTTGACGAGGAAAACGATTACGCCGTAACGGGTAACGCCTGTCCGCGCGGTGCTGAATACGGCAAAAACGAGCTTAAGAATCCGGTCAGAGTTATTACATCGACGGTAAAAACGAACAGAAAATCAGAGCCGAGATGTCCCGTTAAGACTAACGGCGCCATTCCGAAGGGAAAAATGTTCGAGGCTATGGCGCTGCTTGACGATATAATTCTCGAGGTGCCGATTAAAACCGGCGACGTAGTCATTCCCAACCTGTTTGATACGGGTATTGATTTCGTTGCCTGCAAGAGCATAAAATAATCAGTAACGGCACGGTTAATCAACTGTGCCGTTTTTCACTGTCTTATAAAGGAGTTGTATTTATGCAGAAATATGATAACAGCTGGTACAAGGAGCTTGTAGTCTATCAGATTTGGCCGCGCTCCTTCTGTGACGGAAACGGCGACGGAATAGGCGACCTTGAGGGCGTGCTTTCGAAGCTCGACTACCTTAAGGATTTAGGTATAAACTGTATATGGTTTTCGCCGCTTTACCCCTCCCCTAACGCCGACTACGGCTATGATATTGCCGACTACAAAAGTATCCACCCCGAATACGGCGACCTTGAGTTATTTAAAAAGGTGCTTGACGGAGCGCACGAAAGAGGAATAAAGGTAATTATGGACCTCGTAGTTAACCACACTTCCGACGAGCACGAATGGTTTATCAAGTCTCGCGACAAGTCCTCGCCGTATCACGATTACTATTTCTGGCGCAGAGGCAAGGGCAAGAATCCTCCGAACAACTGGCTTTCCTGCTTCGAGGGAAAAGCGTGGGAATATGACAAAGAGGTCGACGAATGGTATCTTCACGTTTTCGCGACGAAGCAGCCCGACCTTAACCACGACAACCCGAAGGTACGCGACGAGGTTAAAGACATAATGCGCTTCTGGCTTGAAATGGGGGTCGACGGATTTCGTGAGGACGTTATTACCTTCATTTCAAAAAAGAACGGACTTCCGAACGGCTTCCCGCTTCCCACAATGACCGGGCTTGAAAACTATATGGACGGACCGCATATTCACGAATACCTCAGCGAATACCGTAAGGTTACCGACGAATTCGATTGCTTTACTGTCGGCGAGGCTCCGCTTATGACTCCGAAGAAGGCGCTTAAATATATCGGCGGCGATAAAAAGGAGCTTGACCTTATGTTCCATTTTCAGCATATTGACGCCGACGCATTTCTTATAGACTACATTCAGCGTCCGTTTAACCTTAAGAGAATGAAGGGTGCGTTCAGCAGGTGGCAGGAGCAGTTAAACGGCAGGGCGTGGAATACTCTTTATATCGAAAACCACGACCACCCGAGAATTATATCGCGCTACGGAAGCGAAAAGTACAGATGCGAGTCGGGTAAAATGCTCGCTAATATGTATATGCTTCAGCAGGGCACACCGTTTATCTATCAGGGACAGGAAATCGGTATGCTCAACACAAGACTTGATTCCATTGACGAATACGCCGACGTTTTCGTTAAGAACAACTACAAGGTATTTACCGAAAAGGTACATCTTAACAAGGATAAGGCGTGGGAATGGGCGGTTAAGTCAACGCGCGACAACGCGAGAACTCCCGTTCAGTGGAGCGGCGAGAAAAACGCGGGCTTTACCACGGGTACTCCGTGGCTTCCCGTCAACGTTAACTATCCCGAAATCAACGCTGAAAAGGAAATGAGCAATCCCGATTCAATTCTCAATCACTACAAGGCGCTGATTAAGTTCAAGAAGGAAAACGAGGTCGCGAAGTGGGGCGACTATACGGAATACTATAAGAGCAGCGACAAGCTTTACGTTTACGCGAGAAGCTATAAAGGAAAACGGCTTCTCGTAATAAACTCCTTCACCGAGGAAAACGTTGCTTTCGAGGCGCCGAAGGGCTTCAGGCTCGAAGAGGGCAAACCGATACTCTGTAACTACAAAAACCCTACGGTTCAGGGCAACGGCTTTAAAACGAGACCTTATGAAACGAGAGTATATTATTTTGAATAAAAAAAACGCAGGAGGTTATTCTGAACTGCCCCAGATTGTGCAGACAGCACAAAAACAGCAACCTACAGCAGAATATTAAATTTTAAGCAACGTACTGACATCTTTGTTCCAAGGGTGTCAGTTTTTTTTTTGTTTGGATACGGATGTTGTTGTAAAAATGGATATATTCAGCTATGAGGAGGCGCGCCTCCT
>JAILGO010000032.1 GCA_024696725.1 Eubacterium sp.
AAATCGGCGCCCGACCTGTGCGGCGGGTCAGCGGTAGGTACGATAATAAACTTATCAAGATTTTTAAAATCAGGGTGCATCGGCACTCTTGAAAGAACATCAATCAGATTAAGATGTCCGTTATGAACGGGGTTAAACGCACCGCCGTATACTCCGATTTTCATACTTATCCTCTTTTCGGTCTGTCGTACTTAGCGTAGGGATTCTTTTCTTCCTTTTCTCTCTGTCTCTGGCGCAGACCTTTTATTTTAACCTTTTTCTTAGCTACAGCCTTTGCCGTACCTGAGCCTCTCGTCTTTTTCTTTGCGGCAATTCTTTCCTCATCGGCTTTTCTGTATAATACGATTACGCCGCCGATTACCTGTATAACGTCGGCTCCGGTTTTTTCGGCAAGCTCGTTCGCGAACTCCTTCGGCGCAAGCGGCGCGGTTTCAAGATGTACTCTGATTTTTATAAGCTCTCTTGCGTCGAGCGCGTCGTCAACCTGAGTAATAAGATTTTCGCTTATTCCCTCCTTGCCTATCTGAATAATAGGCTCAAGAGAATTCGCCTTTGCGCGCCACGCGGCTCTTTCTTTAGATGTCATAATATTTTCTCCAGTTCGTTTTTTAAGGCTCTCAGCGCATTTCCGCGGTGAGAGATTTTATCCTTTTCATCGGCGGTATAACGTCCGAAGGCTCTTCCGTCGACTATAAACAGCGGGTCGTAGCCGAAGCCCTCGTTACCGTCGCGCTCAAAGCCGATATTGCCGTGGCACTCTCCCCTGACCTCAATAATTCTTCCGTCGGGAAAAACGCAGCAGATAGCGCAGACGTAGTACGCCGTTCTTTTTTCCGTCGGCACGCCTTCAAGCTTTTTAAGAAGAAGGTCGTTATTTGCCTCGTCGTTTCCGTGACCGCCCGAAAAGCGGGCTGAATAGATACCCGGCGCTCCGTCGAGATAATCGACGCAAAGTCCGCTGTCGTCGGCAATCGAAGGCATATTCATTTCCTTACACGCCGCGAGCGCTTTGATTTTTGCGTTAGCCTCGAAGGTGTCGCCGTCCTCAACTACGTCGGTAAGCGTTTTGCCGAGCATTTTAGCGGTAACTACGTTAATGCCGAGCGGAGCGAGAATTCTCTGCATTTCGGCAAGTTTTTTCATATTGTTAGTCGCAAGTAAAAAATCCATTTTATTCCTCTATACCCGTTATGAAATCGGCTATGCTTTCGTCGTCGTCGCTTGTAGGCTTAATATCAAACATAGCGGAAGCGAAGGCGTCCGCGTCAAACGGCTGAAGGTCGTCAATCTGTTCGCCTACGCCGACAAATTTAACGGGTACGTCGAGCTCGTTATTAATAGCGAGAACAACGCCGCCGCGAGCCGTACCGTCAAGCTTTGTAAGTATAATACCCGTTATACCTGCGGCGTCCTTAAAGTCCTTAGCCTGATTAACGGCGTTCTGTCCTGTTGTTGCATCAAGAACGAGAAGCGTTTCCCTCGATGCGTCGGGAAGCTCGCGGTCAATAACGCGGCTGATTTTATTAAGCTCGTCCATAAGGTTTTTCTTATTATGAAGTCTTCCCGCGGTGTCGATAATAATTACGTCGCATTCTCTCGCCTTGCCCGCCTGAATTGTATCGTATACAACCGCCGCCGGGTCGCTTCCCTCAGCGTGCTTGATAAGCGGAACGTCAGCTCTTTCAGCCCATACCTGAAGCTGCTCGATAGCGGCGGCGCGGAAGGTATCAGCAGCGCCGAGGATAACGCTTCTTCCCATATTCTTAAGGCGAAGCGCAAGCTTACCGATAGTTGTGGTTTTGCCTACGCCGTTAACGCCGATAACAAGAATAACGGAGGGCTTTGTTCTGAGCCTGAGATACGAACCGCCCCAGACTACGCCGGCTACGATATCCTTCATCGTTTCCCTTACCTTCGAAACGGAGGTAATATTATCGTTTTCGATTTTCGCCTTAAGGTCGCCTATAATTCTTTCTGCGGTGGGCATACCCACGTCGCCCATTATAAGCACCTCTTCAAGCTCATCAAAAAGCTCGTCGGTTATTTCCTCATAGCTTTCGATAACCTCGTCCATCTGAGCGGTAATTCCCTCGTCGCGTGTTTTCTTTAAGCCTTTTCTGAATTTATCAAATAATCCCATAGTTAAGTCCTTTTGTTCTTATGCAGAGCGTCAGCGTCGCCGCTCCACAGGTTATATTATTCAAGTCCCATCT
>JAILGO010000145.1 GCA_024696725.1 Eubacterium sp.
CTCAAATTATATCTATGCCGCCTGTACGCTTAAAAGCTGCAGGGGAAAAGGCATTATGAGCGCGCTTCTTGAATATGCAAAGAAAGAATATCCCTCGCTTTGCCTTATTCCCGCAAGCGATTCGCTTGCCGAATACTACGGCAAAAGAGGGCTGAATATTGAAATACCCATTGAAAGTATAAGCTTTAACGAGTCAGAGGAGCTTTGCGAATATCTCTTTGAGGGATACTCTCTTAGCAAGCCTACTGCGTTAATGTATAAAGGAGATTAGTATGGTATACGTATTTTTAGCCGACGGCTTTGAAATTATTGAGGCTCTCGCGCCCGTTGATATGCTCACAAGAGCGGGCGTAGCGGTAAAAACCGTAGGCGTTACGGGAGAACTTGTTAAATCGTCCTGCGGCGTGAGCGTAGCGGCGGATATGAAAATCGACGAGTTCGATTTCTACGACGTTGAGGCTGTCGTGCTTCCCGGCGGTATGCCCGGAACGCTTAACCTTGAGGCTAACGCCGCGGTTCAGAACGCAATAGATAACGCCGTAAATATTAACATACCCGTATGCGCTATTTGCGCCGCTCCGTCAATTCTCGGTAATAAGGGACTTCTGAACGGTAAAAGCGCCGTATGCTTCCCGGGATTCGAGGATAAGCTTGTTGGTGCGTCTGTATCCGACGAATACGTTGTAACCGACGGTAATTTTATTACCGCAAGGGGCGCGGGCGTATGTATAGACTTCGGTCTTGAAATAGTTAAAAAGCTTAAGGGCGAGGCTGTCTCCGGCGAAATCAGAAAATCAATTCAATGCAAAAACTGACAAAAAAAGAGCTTCGCCGGATATATATTCAAAAAAGGCGTGAAACTGAGGACAAAGAGCATCGGGATGAAAGAATTTTCGCTAATCTTATATCGCTTGACGTGTATAAGACCTCCGATGTGCTTCTGTGTTACGCCTCAAAGGACGGCGAGGTTAAAACGGACGGAATTATCGAATATTCCCTGAGCGTCGGTAAGAGGGTAGCCCTGCCTTACTGTAAAGATAAAAAAGGCAACATGGATTTTTATTTTATAAAAGCTCTTGACGAATTGACTTTGGGATATTATGATATACGTCAGCCGGATATAAATACGTCCGAAAAGGTAAGCGACTTTGAAAACGCGCTTCTCGTTGTACCTGCGCTGTGCTATAGAGCCGACGGCTTCCGTCTCGGCTACGGCGGTGGATACTACGACAGATTTATTGAAAAGTACGGTGTGCGTTGCGTCGGCTTGTGCTATGAATCGCTTATTACGGAAGAAATACCCGTTGAGGAATACGACAGGCGGGTTGATTATATTGTTACCGAAAACGGAATAATCAGAGTTTAACGGAGGGGAAAATGGATAATTTAGGATTTAATTCGGATAATCAGGATACGAATAACGATATCTATTTTTCAAACGGAGTAGAAAACGACGCTGCCGAAACAAAGACTGCGGTTGCGGTAAAAAAGAATAAGAAAAAGAAAAGAGGAAGCGGAATAGGCTCGACTTATCTTTTCTTCCTGTTTGTTATTGCCGCCTCTATGATTGTGTCTATCTATGCGATTTTCTGTATGAACGATATTTTCGCGATTACCAAGAATACTTCTACTGTAACGATTTCTCTTACTCAGCAGGTTACGGATACCGATAAGGCAATAGATATTTTAAGCGATAACGGACTTATAAAGTGTAAGCAGTTCTGTAAGCTTTTTGTTAAGCTTCGCGACAGCTTCTTTAAAAGCTCAAAGCTCGGCGCGCCTTATGAGGCAGGTATTTATTACCTTAACGGAAAAATGGGACTCGAGGGTATGCTTATTAATATGAAGGGGAATACGGCGTCTAACGAAACCGTTAAGCTGACCTTCCCCGAGGGCTATACCGTACCCGATATTATCAAAAAGTTAGAGGATAACGGCGTGTGCAGTAAATCCGCGCTCGTGTCCGTAATTCAGACTACTAATTTTGATTTTTCGCTTACCGCCGACTTACAGGCTAAGGAAAGCGTACCGTACAGACTCGAGGGCTTCCTTTTCCCCGATACCTATGAGTTCTTTATCGACGAAAGCGCAGCTTCGACAATAAGAAAATTCTTACAGCAGGGTGAAAATACCTTTACCGAAAAGTACGGCGAGCGCGCAAAAGAGCTCGGTATGAGCACTTATGAGATAATTACAATCGCTTCTATTATTCAGAAGGAAGCCGCTAACGACGAGCAGATGCCGATTATCTCCGCGGTTATTCATAACCGTCTTGACGATACGGTTAACTTCCCGACGCTTGGCTGTCAGTCGACTACCGACTATATCAATAATAAGGTTAAGCCGTCGCTCTCCTCGACCTCGGCTCATACCTCAGACTACTATTTAACTTATTATAATACCAATAATTCATCTACCGTCGTGGGTTTGCCTGCGGGTCCGATTTGTAATCCCGGAAAATCCGCTATCGAAGCCGCTCTTTATCCTGCCGACACTAACGCAAAATTCTTCTTCCACGATTCCGAGGGTGAAATGTATACCGCTTCGACTCTTCAGGAATTCAAGGAAAAGGTAGCAAAATACGCGCCTTATCTGGAATACTAAATTATGAGCATTGATTTAAACAGAAAAATTGAATTGCTCTCTCCCGCGGGAGATATGGAAAGGCTGAAGCTTGCCGTAAAATTCGGCGCCGACGCGGTATATCTCGGCGGCGAGATGTTCGGTATGCGAAGCAATCCCTCTAATTTTAACACCCACGAGCTTAAAGAGGCGGTCACTCTCGGTCGCTAAGCGGGAAAGAAGCTTTATCTTACCTGTAATACTCTTCCGAGAAATAACGAGCTTTCTCTTATGCCCGATTATCTTAAATATGCCGAAGAAATCGGAGTTGACGCTCTTATTATTGCCGATATGGGCGTTCTCTCTCTTGCAAAAAAGTATGCGCCGAATACGGATATTCATATCTCAACTCAGGCGGGCGTTGTAAACTATGAAGCCGCTAATACCCTCTGGGAGCTCGGCGCTTCAAGAGTCGTTACCGCGCGGGAGCTGTCTCTCGAAGAAATAAAAGTAATAAGAGATAAAACTGACCCGAGGCTTGAAATTGAGGTTTTCGTACACGGTGCAATGTGTATGTCCTTCAGCGGACGCTGTATTCTCTCCGATTATATGATAGGAAGAGACCCGAACCGCGGCGACTGCGCTCAGCCGTGCAGATGGAAATACAGTCTTGTTGAGGAAAAACGTCCCGGTCAGTATTTCCCGATTAATGAGGAAGCTGACGGAACCTATATATTTAACTCTAAGGATTTATGTATGATAGAGCATATTCCCGAGCTTGACCGCGCGGGAATTGACAGCTTCAAGATTGAAGGAAGAGCCAAAAGCGAATATTATAGCGCGGTAGTTACAAACGCGTACAGAAACGCAATCGACGAGTATGTCGCTTCGGGAAGAAAAGAGGATTTCAGACCGTCGGCGTGGGTGCTCGGCGAAATGGAAAAAATGAGCCACCGCGAGTATACCGAGGGCTTCAATTTCGGTCCGCTTTATGACGGTCAGGTTACCGACTCGGGCGGATATATACGAAACTGGGACGTTTGCGCGCTATTCGTTTCTCTTGAAAACGGAAGACTTACCGTAGCACAGCGAAATCGCTTTTATCAGGGCGACGTGCTTGAGGTAGTCGAGCCCGGTAAAATTCCTTATGAGCTTACCGTTGAGGAGCTGTATAATTTAAAATCCGAGGAATTTGTCGACGTCGCTAATAAAACCTGTGAGCTTTATTCGATGAAATGCGATAAGGAGATTTCTCCTGACGCAATACTTAGAGTGCAGAGAAAAGACTGATATAAACTAACCCCTTAGTTAATAATACTAAGGGGTGTTTTTTATGAAAAAAAGAATAGTTATCGCGTCAGCGCTTTTCTTAATGTTTTTTACCGCTCTCTGCGTAAGAGTAGGCTATATCGCGCTAAGTAAAGCCTATACCGCCGCCGACTCTCATAACTCATATTCGCTTGTAATTGATACGCTTGAGCCGAATATCTATTACTCGAATTATAAAAAGCTTACTAATAATGTTAGCGAAAGCTATGCTCTGCTTAAGCCGAATACTAAAACTATTGCCGAGCTTCCGTTGCTCTTTGACGATTATGAGTCAGTCTTTGATGAGCTTAAAGCGGGAAAGCCGATACTGAAGAAAACGGAAACGGCTTCAAAATACATTAAAACCTATAAAGTGACGGGAAGTGAAAATACCTGCGCTCAGCTTCTGTCGCGCGAAAGCTCGGGGCTTCTTTCCTATCTGCCTGAAAGCGTCGGCGAAAAAAGAATAAGCTTTAAGGTCGACGCTATGGGAAAAATGCTGACGGGGGACGAGGGAGAAATTACCGACGATAATTATGTAACAAGCGAGGGATTGCTTCTCACACTTGACGAGCGCGTTCAGTCAGCCGCGGTAAAGGCGGCAAACGAGCTTGAAACGGGCTGCGTACTCGTTATGGATGTCAGTACAGGCTCGCTTCTTGCCTGTGTTACAAAGCCCGACAGCTCATATATAAATAAACCGTTTCGCAATTATTCCGCAGGTTCTGTGTTCAAACTTTTCGTTGCCGTCTGCGCCCTTGAAAACGGACTTAATCCCGAGTATGAATGTAAGGGCGAAATCCGTATACGAAACACGGAATACGCCTGTCAGAATAAGAAGCGCCACGGCGTATAAAACCTTGAGGATGCTCTTTGTAATTCCTGTAACTGTTACTTTGTAAATCTTGCGGAAACTCTCAGCGCGTACAGAATACTTGATACCGCAAAAAAGCTCGGCTTCGGCGAGGATATAAGAATTTATAAAGACTGGATTATCAGAGGCTCCGTACTGCCGAGCGAAAATGAGCTTCTCTACGAGGGCGGTCTGCCGCTAATCGGCTTCGGTCAAGGTAGGCTCGGCGTTGCTCCGCTTCAGCTCTGTCGTGCGCTTTGCGCCTGCGCCGACGGAGGACGTTTGCGCGAGCCGTCGCTCGTTGCCGCAGAAGTCGACCGCTTCGGAAAAAGAAATCCGATAGAATACGCCGAAAGACGAGCCGTATCAAAAAGAACCTCGTACCTTTTGCTTAAATATATGAGAAGCGTTGTAGAAAGAGGAACGGGTAAAAACGCGGATTATAAGTATATGTCTGCCGGCAAAACCGCAACAGCGCAGACGGGACAGTTCGTTAACGGTCGGGAAATCCTTAATACCTGGTTTGCGGGCGTCTACCCTTATGAAAATCCCGAATAAGCAATCATCGTTATGTGCGACAGCGGAACGAGCGGTGCAGAAAATTGCTGTCCTGTTTTTCGTACCATAGTTGAAATGCTTGATCGTCTGTGATATAATTAAGAAAAAACTAAAGGATGTGCGGATATGTCAAGCTCAAAAACAAAAACCCTGCTGATTTATAAGCTTCTTAACGAATACTCGGACGAGAATAATCCGATGTCTACAACCGAGCTTATTAACCTTCTGAAAAAAGAGGGGATTACCTGTGAGAGAAAATCTATTTATGCCGACATAAAAAGCTTAAAGGAAATCGGATTTGATATTGAGAGCGTTAAGTCTCCGAAGCGCGGCTTTTATATGGCTTCGCGCCGTTTTGAGCTACCCGAGGTGCGCCTTTTAATCGACGCCGTTTCTTCAGCAGGCTTTATTACGCCTCATAAAACCGAAGAGCTTCTCACTAAGCTTGAAAGCCTCGTTTCGAAAAATCAGGCTGACAGGCTCGTGTCTCAGGTTTATATCGACTCTGACGCAAAATGCGATAACGAGGAGATTTACTATATTATTGACTTACTTCACGACGCTATCCTTAATAAAAAAATGGTGCGCTTTAAATACAGAAGGAGAAATATAGACAGAGAAAACAGAAAGAATTATACTCTTAAGGACTTTACCGTATCTCCTTACGCGCTCGTCTGGAAGGACGACCACTATTATCTTATCTGTAATAATAAAAAGTACGATAACCTTATGAATTTAAGACTCGACCGAATGAGAAAAATAGAGCTTCTCGACGAGGACGCGAGACCGTGCTCTGAGGTAAGCGAATACGAGGAACGAATCGACGCCGCCGACTATACCTCTAAGATGTTTAATATGTTCAGCGGAGAAACTAAAGCGGTAACGCTTAAGTGCCACCTTGATTTAAGAGAACAGATTATGGACCGCTTCGGCGCAAAAATTCCGCTTACCGCCGTCGACGGAAACCACTTTAAAACGACGATTGAAGCCGCAGTTTCCGACGGACTCGTGTCGTGGGTTATGAACTACGGAGATAAAATAGAGGTGCTCGAGCCTGCCTCTCTTGCCGAATCTGTTAAAAAGAGAGCCGAAGAAATCCTCGCGGTCTATAAATAGCCGTTACCCGTATAATATTAAAAGGCAACCGCTTTCGTGCGGTTGCCTTAATTTATGCTTTAAAGTGTGTTTAAATCGTACGGAGTTTTCTGATATACAAAATAATTCAGCCAGTTGTTGAATAAAAGGTTCGCCGTACCCTTCCATGTCATTCTCGGTACAAGCCTTTCGTCGTCGTTAGGATAGTAGTTATACGGGATTTCAATATCGAGCCCTTTAGCCTTATCCCTGAAATATTCCTTAGCAAGCGTATCTCTGTCGTATTCGCTGTGTCCCGTAACGAAGAACATCCTGCACTGCATATCAGATATAATATGAACTCCCGCCTCGGGACTGTAAGAAATAATCTGTAAGTCCTTAATCGTTGCGATATCGTTCATTCTTACCTCGGTGTGTCTTGAATGAGGAACGTAGTAAATATCGTCGAGTCCCCTCATAAGCGGGTGAGTGTCGTCAAGGCATTTATGACCGAATACTCCGAACAGCTTCTGCTCCATCGGGTATTTCTTGATTCCGTAATGATAATAAAGCGCAGCCTGCGCTCCCCAGCAGATATGCCATACCGAATAAACGTTGGTTTTGCTCCATTCCATAATGGTACAGAGCTCGTCCCAGTAATCTACCTCCTCAAACTCCATCTGCTCAACGGGCGCGCCGGTTATAATCATTCCGTCGTATCTGTTGTCCTTAACCTCATTAAAGGTATAATAGAACTTATCCATGTGGCTCTTCGATACGTTCTTAGCCTCGTGCGACGCGACCTGAAGAAAGTCGACGTCGAGCTGAAGCGGGGAATTACTGAGAAGTCTTAAAAGCTGAGTTTCCGTCTCAAGCTTCGTCGGCATAAGATTAAGTATTATTATTTTAAGAGGTCTGATATCCTGCGTATCAGCTCTTTTATTGCTCATTACGAATATATTTTCCATTTCAAGACTTTGCTTTGCGGGAAGCTCGTCGTCTATTCTGATAGGCATATATCTGACTCCTTTCGTAAATAATGGCTTTATTATATCAAAAGTAATCTGTGAATTCAAGATAAAAATATTATCTCCTTATATTAATTATAATCATCATATTTAGTAAACCGCGGAATTATCGCGTCCCGAGTCGTGAAAATGTATAAAATGAATACATAATTTCCGCCTGAAAAGTGAATAAACTGTCTAATATGCAAAAAATGAAAAAAAATAAAAAAAGTTGTTGACAAATGAATTCGCTTTTGGTATTATGTTTAAGTCACTTGTCAGTGACGCGCACCTTGAAAAGAGAAAATAACGACGAAAAAGGAACCCGAGATTTTAAAGAGTAAAGAATACTCCAAGTGCTTAATGGAAGCACAACAGTAATAGACGACAGCGAAAGCGAGTCTAAGGATTAGATTTTGGAGTTGGCGAAAGCTGACTTTAAGATACAAAGTTTTAAGAGTTTGATCCTGGCTCAGGACGAACGCTGGCGGCGTGCCTAACACATGCAAGTCGAACGAAGCTTGAGGAAAGATTCCTTCGGGATGAATTCTGATATGACTGAGTGGCGGA
>JAILGO010000146.1 GCA_024696725.1 Eubacterium sp.
CACGCTTCCTAAAGCCGTTTAACATTGATTTAATGTTTGATTGATATAACACAGTCAGACTTTATGAAAGAAGGTAAAATTTATGAGTGAAAATTATGATGATTTATTCGGTATGAATAACGATAATACGGAAGGCGAAAGCGCCGCGCCGCAGGAAGCTCCCGCAGAGCCCGTTGTTCCCGCAGAGCCCGTTGTTCCCGCAGAGCCCGTCGCTCCCGCAGAGCCGGTCGCTCCCGCAGAGCCCGTCGCTCCCGCAGAGCCGATTGCTCCGCCTCAGCCTCCGTATATTCCGTCGCAGCAGCAAAACCCGACAAACGGCGTTTACTTTAACCCGGTTGTTCCCGAGGAGCCTAAGCCCGTTCAGCCTGCGCAGCCGCAGTATCAGCCGCCGCAGTATCAGCCTCCTCAATATCAGCCGCCGCAGTATCAGCGGCCGGCGATGCCTCCGCTTAAACCGAAAAAGAACGGTAAAGGACTTGCGGTAATAATGATTATCGCTATTATATGCGCTGTTGTCGCGCTCGGCGGACTCTGGGCTTCGAGCCGCGGCGGTTCGGGTAATAATACCGATAAGAATAACAGCTCTTCCTCCTCAATATTCGACAACGATAAGAGCGAAGAAGAAAACAATGACACGGGCGAGGACGTAACCGTTAATAAGAGCGACTCCGCCGCAACTAAGGACGAAGAGGGTAATCTCACCGTCGCGGGCGTTGTTGAGCAGGTTAAAGGCTCGTGCGTAGGCATTACGGTTTATACCGAGCAGGACGCATACAGCTATTTCTATAATTACGGAAACAATAATTCCCAGAAGGGCGATAAGATTGCCTCGGGCGAGGGCTCGGGAATTATAATGAAAGAGGCAGGCGGAAAGACCTATATTATGACCTGCGCTCACGTTATCGCCGACGGAAGCTCGTTCACCGTAACGCTTGACAACGACAAGGAATATGAGGCAAAAATGGTAGGCTTCGACAGCCAGACCGATATCGGCGTTCTTGTAATTGACGCTAAAGGTCTTACGGTTGCCGAGTTCGGCGACAGTAAGGACATCGTCGTCGGTGAAAACTGTATAGCTATCGGCTGTCCCGGCGGACTTGCGTTCAAGAACAGCGTAACGCGCGGTATCGTTTCGGCGCTTGACGTTCCCGTTTCCTCCTCAATCGGATATAAGAACGAGTGTATTCAGGTTGACGCAGCTATTAATCCCGGTAATTCGGGCGGCGCTCTCTTCAATATGCAGGGCCAGGTAATCGGCGTTAACTCCTCAAAAATCGCTTCTACCGATTATGAGGGTATGGGCTTCGCCGTACCGAGTAATACCGCGGTAGAAACCGCTAATTCACTTATTAAGAACGGCTATGTTGCGGGAAGAGCAAGACTCGGTATAACCTATACGACTCTCGGAAATTATAACTCCGCTCAGTCGATTCTCTCCGCGCTCGCTCAGAAGGGCTATGAAAACGCTGAGGGAACTATGGTAGTTCAGGAGGTTGACAAGGAATCCGACCTTTACGGAAAGCTCGAGCAGTACGATATGATTGTTGCCGTTAACGGCGAAACTCTTACGAGCGTCGATATTCTTACGAGCGTGCTTTCGAAGTCAAAGCCCGGCGATAAGATTAAGCTCACCGTAGCGAGAATTGACGGAAACAGAATTAAAACTACGGAAATTGAATGTAAGCTTATTGAAAGCAAACAGTAGAAATAACTAAAAAAGACGGCTCGTCGAGCCGTCTTTTTTTAGTTATTTTACATCATATCGCAAATCATATCGGCGAACTCAGTAGGATTGTCAATCGTGAGTCCCGCGATAAGTCTTGCCTGATTGTATAAAATCTTCGTGTATTTTTCAAGCGCCGTTTCGTCAGCCTTTTCAAGCTTCTTTACGACGTCGTGCTCGCTGTTGATTTCGAGCACGAGCTGAGCCTTTATGCCGTTTCCGCCGTTGGGCATCTGTGAGAGAACCTTTGCCATTTCAAGGCTTACGTAGCCCTCGGCAGAAATAGCCGCCGCGTGTTTTCCGAGCTTGTTCGTGAATTTTACCGAGCTAACCTCGCCGCCGAGGATTTCCTTCATTTTATCGAGAAGCTCCCTGGCGTCCTCGTTCTTCTTCTGAAGCGCTTCCTTTTCCGCGTCGGAGGAAAGGTCGACCTCGTCTTTCTGAATGTTCGCGAAGTGCTTGCCCTCGTATTCCATTAACATCTGAATAGCGAACTCATCTACGTCGTCGGTGAAATAGAGTACCTCGTAGCCCTTTTCCTTAACCGACTCAACCTGCGGAAGAAGCGCGATTTTTTCCTCGCTGTCGCCGCACGCGTAATAGATGTCGTTCTGGCTGTCAGCCATTCTTTCGACGTATTCCTTAAGCGTGGCGTAACCGCCGTTTGAGCTCTTGAAAAGAAGCAGGTCGCGGAGTCCGTCCTTGTTCATTCCGTAGTCCGCGTAAAC
Organism: Eubacterium sp.; assembly: GCA_024696725.1. Lineage (GTDB taxonomy): Bacteria > Bacillota > Clostridia > Oscillospirales > Acutalibacteraceae > Eubacterium_R. Next base: position 2,452 of record JAILGO010000146.1, read on the forward strand.
GCCCCATTTAAGCTGAACGCCGAAGGTTTTGAAGAATTTTTCGTACTTCTCTCTGTCTTTTTTAAGCAGCTTCGAAAGCTCGGACTTGATTTTTTTATCAATAGCCTTAGCGATAATCTTAAGCTGGTGGTCGTGCTGTAAAACCTCACGGGAAATATTCAGCGTAAGGTCGGCGCTGTCGACGAGACCGCGCACGAAAGCGAAGTAATCGGGGAGAAGGTCGGCGCATTTGTCCATAATAAGAACGCCGTTTGAATAGAGCTGAAGTCCCTTTTCGAAGTCCTTTGAATAGAAATCGCTCGGTGCGTTTTCGGGTATGAACATAAGCGCGTCAAAGGTAGCCTGTCCCTCCGTCTTGCTGTGAATAACAAGCATCGGGTCGGAATAGTCATAGAATTTCTGCTTGTAGAATTCCTCGTACTCGCCCTTCTTGATTTCCTTCTTCGTCTTTCTCCAGATAGGAACCTGCGAGTTTAAAACCTCGTCGCTGACCTCTGTTATGTATTCGCCCTCGTTGTTTTCGTCGGGAACCTGAGAGCTCATTTCCATTACGATGGGATAGCGGATGTAGTCGCTGTATTTCTTAACGAGCTCCTCGATTCTGTACTGGTCGAGGAACTGGTCGTAATCCTCGTTTTCGGTGTTTTCCTTAATGTGAAGCGTAACGACCGTACCGTTTTCTTCCTTCTCGGCAGGGGATACCGTATATCCCTCAACGCCCTCGCTGAGCCAGCAGTTAGCCTCGTCGCTTCCGAGCGCCTTCGATAAGACCTCAACCCTGTCCGCAACCATAAACGAGGAGTAGAAGCCTACGCCGAACTGGCCGATAACCTCAACGTTTTCAAGGTTTTCGTCGTCCTTGTTTTCGTTCTTGAAGTTAAGACTGTCGGACTTTGCGATAGTTCCGAGATTGCTTTCGAGTTCGTCAGCCGTCATACCGATACCGCGGTCGGAAATCTTAATTGTTCTCGCCTCTTTATCGAGCTCAATTCTGATTTTAAGGGTGTCCTTCGACGCGTCGATGCTGCCGTCTGTAAGCGACTTGAAGTACAGCTTGTCCGTAGCGTCGCTCGCGTTGGATATAAGCTCACGAAGGAAGATTTCCTTGTGGGTATAAATTGAGTTAATCATCATGTCAAGGAGCTTCTTGCTTTCAGCCTTGAACTGCTTTTTTCTCATTTCAATCATCTCGATTCCATAGAATTAGCACTCTCTATGTACGAGTGCTAAATATATTATAACCCTTTATTTTTATTTGTCAAGTGAAAGTTGAATTTGCGCTTGAAATAATGTATTAATATGTTATAATATTTAAAATTATTTTTTGCGGAGAAGAAATATGAGCGCTTCTAAAACGAAACGTAATTCTTTTATACTTGTCCTAACGGCGCTGATTTGGGGACTTGCCTTCGTCGCACAGAGCGAGGGCGACAATATTATAGGTCCCTATGCCTTTGCGTCAATAAGATATATAATCGGCGGTATCGTTCTCCTTCCCGTTATCGCTTTTCTCGATAAAACGGGGAACTCGCCGAATAAGCCGAAAAATAAAGCGGAGCTTAAAACCCTTCTGCTCGGCGGTCTCTCGTGCGGAAGCTGTCTTGCCGTCGCCTCGCTTCTTCAGCAGGTCGGCATTTACCTCGGAACTCCTGCGGGTAAGGCGGGCTTTTTAACCGCCTGCTATATTATCCTCGTTCCGATTTTCGGTCTTTTCGTTAAAAGAAAATGCGGTCTCAACGTCTGGCTTTCGGTAATAATAGCCGTCGCGGGACTCTATCTGCTTTGTATAAAAGGAAGCCTTTCCATTGAAAAAAACGATGCGCTCGTTCTTCTTTGCTCAATAGTCTATTCGTGGCATATTCTTGTAATCGACCGTTTTATTGAAAAGAACGCGGACAGCGTGCGTATGTCCTGTATTCAGTTCTTCGTCGCTTCGGTTATTGCCGCCGTTCCCGCGTTTATTATTGACATAAAATGCGATTTTTCCGCGGTACCCGCTATGCTCGTCAGCGCGTTCACGGGAAGAACGCTGATTGCGATTCTCTATACGGGCGTTATGTCCTCGGGCGTTGCCTATACGCTTCAGATTGTTGGCCAGAAGGACGTTAACCCGACCGTCGCTTCTCTTCTTATGAGTCTTGAAAGCGTGTTCTCCGTTCTCGGCGGCTGGCTGATTTTAGGGGATAAGCTGACTGCGAGAGAGCTTATCGGCTGCGGCGTAATGTTCTGTGCAATCGTTCTTTCCCAAATCCCCGTAAGCTCCCTGAAACGAACGTCCCGCAGTAAGCGGTGACCTCTTGTATCTGAGACGCAGAATAATAACGAAAAAATTTTTTCCGGCTTTTGCCGGATTTTTTATTGACAAACGGAAAAATATATGTTATATTGCAAGTGTGATAACACAGATAGCACAGTTATCACAAACTGCAGTTTAGATTATGAAAGGAGCTGAGGCTGTGATTTTTATTGACTACCATAGCCGAATGCCGATTTATGAGCAGATTAAGGAACAGATAATTATGCTCATTAATACGGGAGTATACGCTAAGGACGAGCAGCTTCCGTCAATCCGCGCTCTCTCAAAGGAACTCAATATTAATGTTAATACCATTAAAAGGGCGTTTCAGGAGCTTGAGCGCGACGGAGTAACCTACTCCGTACAGGGAAGGGGCGTATTCGTTGCCGCTGAAACAAAGGATAACGAAGCCGTGATAAAGGAAGCCCTGACTCAGGTTGAAAATGCCGTCCGCAGCGCAAAGGTTAAGGGCGTAGCGCTTGAAGAAATATACGCTCTTGCCGAGAGGTTATATAAAGAAGGTGATAATAATGATTGAAATAAAGAACGTAACTAAACGCTTCGGCGATTTCACCGCGATAGAGAATATAAACCTGACCGTTGAGCCCTCGTCTATTTACGGACTCGTCGGCTATAACGGCGCGGGAAAAACTACTCTTTTAAAAATCTGTTCGGGAATCTATAAGCCCGAGGAGGGCGAGGTTTTGCTCGACAGCGAGAACGTATACGATAACGGTAAAAAGCGCGCTGAGCTTTTCTTCGTTCCCGACGACGTCTATTTTCCGCGTAACGCAACGCTTGAAAAAATGAAAAAGCTCTATATGGGCTATTATCCGTCGTTTGACGAAAAGGTTTATAACAATATGCGCGATGCGCTCGGACTTGACGAGAAAAAGAACATCCGCTCGTTTTCAAAGGGAATGCAGCGCCAGGCTATCGTAATTCTCGCTATGGCGACAAGACCTAAGTTCCTGTTTCTCGACGAGGTTTTCGACGGTATCGACCCTCAGAAAAGAAGCCTCTGTAAAAAGATATTCATTGAATATATGGCTGAAACGGGCTGCTCAATGATTATGAGCTCCCACAATCTTATCGAGCTCGGCGACCTTTGCGATAAAATTGCGCTTATTAACGGAAAACACCTTACAATGAACGTGAGCGTCGACGATATAAGCGCCGCTTATGTTAAGTACAGACTCGTTCTTAAGGACGCGGCGGACGCCGAAAAGCTCAGGGAAATCCCGAATAAGGGAATATCAGGCGACGGAAAGCTCGCAACGATTATTGTGTCGAGCGACGTCGGCGAGGAAGCCTTCGCTTCACTCAACCCGATTCATATCGACAGTATTCAGCTTTCGCTCGAAGAGGTATTTTTAAACGAAATGGAGGATAAGGATTATGACATCGCTAAAATATTCAGCTGATAAAAAAGCCGCCTCCTACGATTTAAGGAGGGCGTTTAAACAGGGCTTAATCCCTGCAGTGTTCTCGCTTCTTATGTCGGCGCTGACTTTTCTCGGTTCTGCGTGGAGCGCGCTTGACACTATAAAAGAAGAGCTTGAAAACGCTCCTGCAACATTTACGGCGGTACGCCTTGCTCCTCAGTGGGTGGGCTGCAGTCTTGTGTGTCTGCTTATCGGCGTTATCTTCGCAATGACGAATTTCTATATAATGAATAAGCCGAGCGTTAATTTCCACCTCGCTCTGTCGGTCGACCGTAAGACGCTGTTTAAAAACCGTTTTATCGCTTCGACCGTGCTGATTGCGGCGGTGTTCGGCACAGTATTTCTTATTGACTTTGCCGCGAACGCTTCCGTTCTCGGAAATACGGCGTTTATATTTAAAATCGCGCTTTCGCTTTTCCTTGAATCCTTTATCTATGCTATGGCAGGCTATGTGATAGTGAGTATCGCGGTATTCTCGTGCTATACCGTTATTGAGGGACTGTTCTTCGGCGCGGCGCTTCTCGCTCTGCCGGGCGTTCTGATTACGGCTTACGAGGTGCTTTGCAACTGCTTCCTTAACGGTTACAGCAGGGTAGACGATTTCTTCGATATAATGTTCTGGGGCGAAAGCTATTTCGGCAATCTTTCAAAGCCGTCGCTTCTTATAGCCCTCGCAGTAGCGAATCCGCTGCTTCTCGGCTTCATTGAATCGGCAGACGGAATAAAATGCCTCTATAATTTCGGCTATCAGGGCTATACCTCGGTTACCGACGGAGATTACGGTCCCAACTACGATTATCTTGAATCCGCCGTTCTGCCCGATATTAGATATTATATTCCGCTTATCGTGTGGGCGGTGCTCATTGTTCTTCTTGCGTTATTTGCGCAAAGGCTGTTCATTAACCGTAAGGCTGAAAAAACGGCAATCCACGGCTCGAATCCGCTCGCATATCATATATTCGCAACCGAGCTCGGAATCGGGGCGGCGTTCATAACGGTTTACTTTTTCGTTGAGCTCAGCGAAGTGAAGTTTTCCGTACCGCTTGCGATATTCCTGTATTGCTTCGCGTTTGCGGCGGCAACCCTCGTTACCCTTGCAATCTGTAAAAGACAGGTAATATTTAAAAACAAAAAGGCGTATCTCGTGCCTGCGTGCAGCACGGTCTGCTTCGCCCTTCTTATCGTAATTCTCGTAACGGGCGGCTTCGGCTACACCTCGTACGCTCCTAAGGCTGACGATATCGAGCTTGCCGTTATAACGAATACCGATTTGGGCGATATGACGGGACGCAATCTCACCTCGGACGAAGACTATTACCCCCAGTTCGGCTTTGCTAAAAACTGCCTTACCGTAATTGACGGAAAAGAGGATATTAATACTCTGCTCGCCGAAAAGGATAAAATAGTTAAAAACCCCGACCGTTCGACAAGCGCTCAGAGAGTATCAATCGTTTACGTTACAAAATCGGGTAAAAGAGTTTTAAGGGAATATGCCGTTAAAGCCGATACCGCGGTCGCGTCAGCTCAGACGATAATGAATACCGATTCGTATAAAAACACGGTGAAGAGCATTATCACCTGTGAGAACGTAAGCGGAGTTCAGAAAAAGCTTGAAAAAACGGGTCTTAACGCAGGCGACTTTATTAACGACGATATGGTAGTAAGCGGCAATGACGGACTTAACGGTCTGAGCGAGAAAGTGTTTAAAAACGGCATAGCGCTGTTAGAGCATTTCGGTAACGAAGAAACCGTAAAGCTTAAGAATACGCCCGAGCTTAAAAACGCCATCGCTCTCGACCTCGTTTCAAATCCGGTTGAAAAGCGTCTTTTCCCCGAAGAAAAGGAGCTTTGCCGAATTACGTTTACCGACGGCATGCCACAGGAGCCGGAATATAACGAATACGGCGAGGAAATCTATTACGATTCCTACAGCGGCTATACCTATATAGTGTATCCGTATATGGAGAATACCGTAAGCTATCTTAAGGGTAAAGGCTATCTTAAAAAGGACGTTCCGTTATTTAATACAACGCCCGAGCTTGCGTATATTTCCAAAGTGAACGCATATACGCACACGCCTTATGCGAGCCCGTATTCGGGAGGCGTCACTCTTTTCAGCGCATACGATGGGTTTAACACTGAAAACGGATGGATTGGCGAAAACGGCGAATATAAAGTCGATAGCTATCTCTTCGACGATATCGGCGAAGTTTTCGAGAAAAAGATTGAGGATAAAGCGGAAATTGAAAAGCTGATGAATTCCGCTTCAACCTACGGACTTCTCAATAACGACGATTATATCGCAGCGTTTAAAATCAAAGCCGCCGACGGCGGAGAAACCTACCGCTTTATGTGCGTAAAAAATCCGAATTAAATTAAACAAAAGGGCGGTTCACGAATCGCCCTTTTGTTTTTCCAAAAAATCTCATTTTAATTTTGGTATTAAATAACTCTCTCTGAGCAAAATATTACAGTAAGAAATAAAATGGGAGAGTATGAAAATGAAAGCAACAGGAATTGTAAGAAGGATTGACGATTTGGGCAGAGTGGTAATTCCGAAGGAAATACGCAGAAGCTTCCGCATTAAAGAGGGCGACTGTTACTACATAACATTGAAAGGCTCCAAAAATTGTTGTTTGCTTTACAAAGGCTCGAAAAACGGCTTGGTTACTGCGTTTGAGGCATATTGCTGTACTGAAAGTTTATTGAAATTGTGTCAAAATTCGCTAAAAACATTCCACTCTTTTTTGAGCTTATTCTTTTTTTGAGAAGTGGCAACAGGTAAAAGAGGGGTGTAATAACATAAAAAGCTGTTAGAATATTTATATAACATATATACGTGTTTTTGTTGTTGAATCAATGAGCTGAATAAGACGATAACGTCTTTGACTTTTGATGTCTAATAACTTATGAGTCTGTGGACTCGGCAGTTCTACTATTAATATGCAGTTTTGTTGATTCAAAAGCAAGAAAAGTGGGCTGGTTGCAAAGAGAACCCCATCTCAAACGAGATGGGGTTCATAATTATTATTCCGTTCTAATTAAAGCGTTTTGTAGTAGCCTTTGCCATCCTCAACATAACAGCAGCGGATTTTACTGAAAGGTGTGTAAATCTTTTTTCCGTTAACCGTCTTAAAAGCACGGATTTTATAATAATACTTTTTAGAAGCTAAACAGCTGATTTCCAGGGACGACTCGGTATTCTTCATTGTTTTTACAAAGCCGTTGCTGAAGCTTGCGTCGTTAAAGCAGTAAACCTCAAATCCGTCGTACCCATTGATAAGATTCCACTCAAGAGTTCTGACGCTTGTTTTATTATTCCATTTGCTTTTAGTAAACTGCACGCCTGAAATACCCGTAGCCGGTATCGCTTCGGTTTTTGTTTTTCCGCAAAGGGAGCAGGTATACTTCATTCTGCCTTCGGTCTTTTCTCCGGGAAGCACGGATATTGTTCCGTTATCCCAACGATGAGCGTTTTTATCAATCGGCGGATAATCATAGACCTCGCGTTTACATCTGCTGCAATAAATAATGCGGCTTCCGGCGAAGGTGCAGGTCGCGGGATAGTCAACGCTGATAACCTTTGCAACTTTATGACCGAGCTTCTTTATGGTTTTCTGCGACTTCGGCTTTTCTTTATTACAATGCTTACAAACCATTGCGCTATAGCCGTCGCAGCAGCAATCCGCTTCTTCAACAACCTTATTCACATAGGCGTGTGACTTCTTTGCGATAGTCTTCTTTTTATAGACCTTCCTGCAGTAACGGCACTCATAGACCTTTTCTCCTTTGAAATTACAGGTCGCTTTGTCAATTACCCTCCATGCCTTTTTACATGAAAGCTTCGCGCCTCTTTTACCGCAGCCCGTTACAATACCGCAGTCCTTGCAAAGCTTACCGCCGCCGTAGGAAGAAACCTTGCAGGTGCTCTTTCTTGAATAAAGCGACTTCCTGTGCTTATGGGAACAGTTTGAAATCTTAACGCCGTTGCCGCCGTAATAAGACTTGGAAGCCATAGGATACTTTTTATTGAAGGCGGCCGTTTTGTATTCGCTGTTTCTTTTATGAGACGCGGATTTTTTGCAATTCTCAAAGTCCGCGTTGCTCTCAAGAAAATAAGCGTAATAATTACTGTTGTATGCGTCCCAGGTTGCGTCAATATTGTAGTACTTGCCGCCAATTTTAACGATATTCCACGCGTGGTTATAGCTCATTACGATTGCGGTACTGAGCCCCGCCTTCTTTGCAAGAATATCAAATGCCTCGGCGTAGCCGTTACAAACACTCGTACCGTTCACGAGGGTTGCATAAGCCGTATATTTAAGATTGTAGCTGCTATTATTCAGCGTTGTGTAGTCATACGTTGTTGAGCTGCAAAGGAAGTTATATATCCTTCTCGTTTTCTCAAGCGCCGAAAGCGAGCTGCTTTTAAGGTTCAGGTCGGATACGATAGTATTAACCGCCTTATTAAGCTCCGCTTCCTGCTGCGCGGTAATATGGTTGTCGGTAGTGCGCTCGCCGGTTTTCGCAAAAGCGGTCTGCGCCGTAAAAGCGCCGAGCATAATAATTACTGATAATAATAAGCTGATAATATTTTTCAAAAACATTCCTCCTTATTTAATCAATGAAATTCAGTTCTTGCAATAGCAAATACCATTTGCTTTTTGAAATATTTAGCGCTTCACAACAGTCAGAAACAGTAATTTCGCCGTTTTGCTGCCTTCTCAATAACTCTTTAACCCGGGTAATTGAAATTGTTTTTTTTGGACGCCCTTCGTGCCACCCTTCTTTTTGGCGAGCTATCTCCTTACCTTCACGAGTCCGCTCGATTATCATATCCCGCTCAAATTGCGCAAATGAGAAAAAGATATTACGTATCAGCTTTCCTGTAGGTGTATCATCCATAACGCCCATATTTAACACGTTAACAGTAACCCCTTTTTCAAGCAGTTCTTCTACAATTTCAATGCCGTCTATTGTTGAACGCGCAAGTCTATCGAGTTTTGTTACGACCAGTGTATCGCCTTTACCTATCATGCTAAGCAGTTCATCAAGAACAGGGCGATTTTTCGTCGTCCCGGTGAACTCTTCAACCCAGCACATCTTCATCCCCGCTTGTTCTAATGCATGCATTTGCGCCTCCTGGGAATTTCCGTAGCGCCCTTGGTTTTGGGTACTAACCCTGATATATCCATGAATCATTCTTCGTCCTCCTTATAGTCGATTATCCATGAACTTTTATTGTTTCTTGA
>JAILGO010000173.1 GCA_024696725.1 Eubacterium sp.
GATATGCTTTCGGTCTGTTTTTTCTGAATTTGGCAGTACAAATTCTATGCTCGCTGCAGTCTGTAACAACATTTGACAGTACAACAATTTGATGATATAATTCAGACTGCTATACTCATAGAAGCAAAAGGGAATCCCAAAATGATTGTAAGTATTGAAAATAACACAGATAAAGCATTAATTGTTGAATCATTAAATAATCATATTTTTCTTGAACCGTTTACTGTTTCAACAATAGAAATAACTGAACCATCTGAGTTGAGCATCTATAAAAACGGTAGCGACAAGACTTTTAAGCAAAGATTAAAAGAAGAACTGACAATTCAAGACATTAGGCTAAGGTCTTTTGAGTTTGGATTGTTATACTCCTCATATTTAAAGACGGTCATATCGGTTAATTCGGTTGATGCCAAAAGAGGCTCAATAAAAGTTAAAGAAACAGAATACTTAAAAAAACAGTTTTTAAATCTTCGTTGTTTTTCTGTTGTAGATAAGTCTAATTGCTTGAGTGAACCACAATACAAGTATTATAATTCAGAACATAAAAAAGCATTAAAGTTTTGCTCATATTTATCATTATTGTTAAAATATGGAATTCTTGCTGTTGTGGGTGTTATATTCGATTTAGGAACGCTTTTGTTATGGAATGAGATTTTAACAGCAGACACAAGCGACATTGTGTTAACTATATTTGCAGCAATAGGTTTTGCTGTTTTTCCGATTCTGTTCATTTACAATTTAATTTGGTTAACAAAACAGCAAAGAAGGTTGACTGACAAATAATCAGTCAACCTTCTTTATTGCGGACGCCTCTTCAGAGTCGCCTTTTATTTTTTATTCTGCGGCTTCGGCAGTTTCTGCCTGAGCGAGCGCTTCGTTATCGGCTCTTACCTTTTCATAGATAGGTACGAGCTTTTCCTTAGTGAGCGGATATCCGAAGCGGTAGAGAAGCCAGATAAGAGTATACGTTACCGCGGGGATAAGAGTACATATCGTAAGAATCTTATCGCTTGTACCGGGAACGTAGCCCGCGTTAGACATCTTAACTACGTCGTAGTGAGCGTACTTTTCAAGGAGCATAAGTCCGCCGTAGTCGGCGATTGTCTGACCGAGCTTTCTCGAGAAGGTGTAAACGGCGTAGATTGCGCTTTCGCTCTTAATACCTGTTTTAACATACTGATAGTCTATTACGTCGGCAACAACCGCCCAGTTCGTAATCGAAACGAAGGAATAGCCGAAACCGATAATAAACAGCGTAGCCATAAATGCAACGATTGTAAACTTGTCGCCCTGAGGTCTGAACTTGCCGATTGCGCCCATTACAAAGCACGCGATTGCGGCAAAGGCAGCGAACATTGAGCCGAAACCTGCAAGCTCCTTTTTACCGTACTTCTTGGAAAGAGCGGGCGTTACAAGTATCATAAGCGCCATAGGGAAATACTGTGCTACGGTACCTATTACCGAGAGATTTGTATTTACAAAGTAGTTTTTGAACAGATACTGGTTAAGAGAAGCGAACTGAAGCTGACCGCTGATAAGCACGCCCGTAATTGCAAGCACAATGAAGGGACGGCTCTTAAACATAGCCTTATACGCTTCCTTCATATTTATATTGGGCTTAGCCTCGGACTTAACGCGCTCCTTTGTAGTAGCATAGCACGAGAAGTAGAATACTATCGAGCATACGCACATTACCGCTGCGAAGGTAAACATACCCTTTGCGTCGGCAACCTTAACGCTCGGGTCGGCAGCGTTCTTTTTATAAATAATGAACGGTGCTACGAGAAGCGGAGCCGCGCCGCCGATACCGCCGCCGATTGCACGGAAGGTAGAAAGCAGGGTTCTTCCCTCGGGGTCGTCGGTAATTACGGAGGCAAGCGAGCCGAACGGAACGTTAATACCCGTATACATCATACCGAAGGCGATATAAGTAATATAGGCAAAGATAAGAACGATTGTAGGATTACTGCCTATCTTAGGTATCGTAGTGAAATTATAGAAGCACAGAAGCTGCGCTACCGCTACGGGAATCGCTACCCATTTAAGATACGGACGGAATTTACCGTCCTTTCCGGGCGGACGTTTAGCAACGATACCTCCCCAGAGCGGGTCGTTAATCGCGTCCCAGAGTCTCGTTGCGAGAAAAAGAGTCGCGACGTTTCCCGGTGTAATAAGAAGAACGTCGGTATAAAACACCTTAAGGAACGAGGAAACATAGGTTAAAACAAAAAGATTTCCGGCGTCGCCGAGCGCGTAACCCATAGCCTCCGGTATTCCGATTCTGTTAGGGTGCTGATTAACAGGTTTTTCTTTAGCTTTTTTTACTTTAGCCACTAAAGCATCCCTCCTTACAATTAATAATTTTATCACATACTAAAATATAAATCAATAACAGTTAAATAATTTTTATTTTGTTCGATTTTTTAATTGACTTAAGCGTTTGGATATGATAATATAAAGTTGAAAATAATACCGAAAGGCAAACAATATTGGCCACTTATTCTGAACGCTCAGGCGTCAGAATTTAAAGGTTTTATTTATTTTCCACCGCCGATAGTTTTATGTCGGCGGTTGTTTTTTTGTAAAAAAATTAACGGGCTGAAATCAGCCCGTTTTTATTCTGCGTTTTTACAGACGCCGTTCTTTTTGAACTTATAAGTTTTTCCGTTAAGCTTAAGCTTTCCGGTAATCATTGAGTTTTTCGGGCGCTTTTTAGTATCGGTCTTTGAAAAATAGTAATACTTACCTCCGATTTTTGCCCAGCCCTTTTCAAGCACGCCGTACTTATCGGCGTAATACCTTTTACCGTTGACGTTAAAAAAGCCTTTCTTTTTAACATAGCCGTATTTATTTACGTAGTAACGGCAGCCGTCGCAGTACACGAATTTATTTTTCTGAACGACTCCGTTTCTGTTTACGAAGTAAGTCTTTTTCTTAACGGTTACGAGCGCTTTCGTCTGAAGAACGCCGTCGGAATTGAAGTAATAGGTTTTCTCGCCTATCGTTTTAAGACCTTTAAGCATAACTCCGTTTTTATTATAATACTGCTTATAGGTATTACCCGAGGCGGTATACTCTCTCCACTCGCTTTTATACATTTCGCCTCTCTGCTTACCGTCGCTTCCCTTACTGAAGAAATAGTAACTACCGTTTATTTTTCTCTTTCCGGTAACGAGTACGCAATCGGAGTCGAAATAGAAGGTTCTTTTCTTATTGTCGGAATCGGTTATATCGAACCATCCCTTGACGGCGCCTCCGTCGTCGAGGAAATAATATCTGTCGCTTCCGTGTTTAAACCAGCCGCTGAGGCGCTCGCCGTATTCGTTAAGATAATACTTATCGCCGTCGATATAGTAGAAGCCGTCGGTTATAATTTTACCGTCCTCGAGATAATAGGTATAATCGCCGAGGCGCTTCCAGTCCCAGACGGGCATATTATCATCATCATAATATACGATTTCCTCTTCCGCGTTTTCAGAGGGAAGCGACTGAGCGTAAGTTGTTTCA
>JAILGO010000176.1 GCA_024696725.1 Eubacterium sp.
TACCTACTATAGCGGGCTTTATTCCGTCTACCGCAGCCCGTATTCCCTTACTGTTCAGCGCGTTTTTCATAACTCTCATCAAGAGAAGAATAATCGTAAACGCGGGAAGGACCACCGCCGCCGTCGCTACGATTGCGCCTAAAACGCCGCCGTGCGTTGCGCCGATATAAGTAGCAAGATTAACCATAATCGGACCGGGCGTGCTTTCGCTTACTGCAATCATATCCGCGAGCCTGTCATCCTCGAACCAGTTATTCGCGAGCATAGTTTCCCTAATCAGCGGAACCGCCGCATATCCGCCGCCGAAGGCAAATAAGCCGACCTTAAGGAAAGCGAGAAAAAGCTTAAGATAAATCATTTTTTTCTCCTTTCCCTTTACCTGTTCCGAGATAAACGAAGAAGCTGACCGCCGCCGCGGCTATAAGAATAATAACCGAGGAAAATCTTACGCCGAGAAAATCAACCGTAAGAATTACCGAGCAGGACACGAGGAGTATCGTTATCGGCAGGAGCTTTTTAGGAAGCTTCTTAAAGAGCCTTACCGCCGCGTCGATAATAAGAACGGCAACCGCGATTTTAATACCCTTAAACGCGCTTGAAACCCACTTGATTTCAAGAAAGCGCTCAAGGAATGAAGAGATAAGAAAGATTATAAAAAACGAGGGAGTAACCATACCGAGCGTTGAAAAGAGCGCGCCCGCGAAGCCCTTTTTCTTATTGCCGACAAAGGTCGCGCAGTTAATTGCGAGGGGTCCCGGGGTCGACTCAGCCATAACGGTAACGTTAAGCATATCCTCTTCGGTAAGCCACTTCTTTTTTTCGACGCAGGTACGCTCAATAAGCGGGAGCATTGCATATCCCCCGCCGAAGGTAAATAATCCTATTTTCGCAAAGCTGAAAAACAGCTCAAAAAGCAGTTTCATAGTATGGTATTCCGCCGTTTTCCTTTTATTCAGTATTAATATACATTATTTTCGGATATAATGTCAAATCGTTTAACGCCGCGCGCTTCAGGTAAAAACAATAAATCTTTTAAAAGATAAAAGACCTGCGTTACGGCAGGTCCGTTTTTTCTGTAATATTGTGCTTTGAGTCGGTAAACGCTACGGTGATTTTTCCGTCCTCAAGCATTATTGCGCAGCCGATAAAACCGGCTTCTCCGTTTTCCTTACCGACATTACGGGAGCCGATAATAACGGGACACGGCTGTCCCTTGGAGTCGAGTCTGCCGCCGATTTCGCTGACGCAGGTTTCGTGCAGGTGGCCCGATATAATCGCGTTCGGCTTTATACCGTTCTTAAGAATATCCGCCCATTCCGTAAAGAGCTCCTGCTCAATGTCAAACGGCGGCTCGAGAGTATAGGTAAAGGGATTATGAACTATAACGAAGCGGTATTCGATTCCGTCCGAAAGGTATTCCCCTTTTTCCGTAACGGATTTTAAGAACCCGGTTTCCTCTCTTCTGAACTGAGAACAGGCTACGGTTTTTCCGTACTCCTCGTGTGAGTCGACCTTATCCTCCCCGCAGTCCATTACTATTCCCCATATTTTACCGAGACGGAAGGTATAATAGCTTTTTCCGTTATCGTTCGGACAGTAATCAGCGAGCCTTTCGGCATAAAAGCCGCGAAGGTCGTGGTTTCCTCTTGAGAAAACGCAGGGATGTTCTCCGCAGGTAATCGCTTCACAGAGTTTAAAGGTCAGAAGGAAGTTTTCAATTTCGCCGCTGTGGTCGAGGATATCGCCGTTAAGAATCAGAAGGTCAATTCCGTCGCCGAAAAACGAGCCCGTTTCGGCGGGAAGCGAGAAGCTTCCGTGAGTGTCGGAAAGGTGGTAAATATTAATCCGTCCCTCGCTTCTTACGGGGAAGAATTTATAAGTCAGCCTTACCTCGTCCTCCGTTTCGGTATAGTACGGCTTGCGCTTAATAACCTTATTAAAGAACAGGGTGTACTCTCCCGTTTTATCGAGCGCCTCCATAGGAACGCTCACGCGGTGAATACGGGTATCCGAGCGGATTATACCGTTAGAGTGGTCATAGTATTTTTTACCGCCGATTTCCGCGCCGAAAAGAAGCTCGCAGCTTACGGGAACCATAATCTGATAGCAGTTTCCCACAGCAAAGACCGCAGGAGCGGTAATAAATTCAGCGGGAAGCGGTTTATTGTTTTTCATAGCAATCACCTTTAAAACGCGTCGGCGTAGGCGCGCGCAATAACCTTTTTACCCTCTTCGGCGGGATGTACCCCGTCCTCGGAGAGAAGTCTTTTTTCGGTAGTCAGCGCCGCTTCGGACATTATTTCGTCAAGCGGAACGTATATACATCCGAACTCCTTTGCAAGCTTTTTCGTAAGCTCCTTTTTAGGGTCCAAATCCTCGCGCCACTCCTTCTGAGCGGGAGTCATCTCGATAAGAAACGGGGAGAGGAGCATTACGGGAACGCCGAGCTTTTCCTTAGTTTCGTTAAGGATATACCTTAAATTCCTTTTAAATTCCTCCGCGCTTGTCGGGTCGCCGGAATCGTATCTTCGCCAGGTATCGTTTATTCCGATAAGTATTGACACGAAATCGGGTTTTAAAGAGATACAGTCCTTGCTCCACCGGCGCACGAGGTCGGCGCTTCTGAAGCCGCTCACGCCCTTATTTATAAACGTGAACGAGCAGTCGGGATATTTTTTCTTTATAAATTCAGCGGCGTACCTCGGATACCCGTCGCCGAGGTCGTAAAGCTCACCGTAATTTCTTCCGCAATCCGTTATACTGTCGCCCTCAAAAAGCACGGTAAAGCTCTTATCGGATATATTCATATTCTCACCCCTCTTTTCTTTATTTCAGTATATAACATCAGCTCAGAACAATCAATTAAATTCAACCGTATTTTTAAAAATCAGCAGTTTAAACCGTCTTTTCTTCTCCCGAATTAATACAGTTAACGGGTAAATCAACAAAACCGCGGCATTCAGTACAGTAACAACCGTTTTATATATCTTGTAAATTCCGTAAAAAATGTTATAATACAATAAAGTTATTCAAAGAGGAGAATTGTTATGTTAACAAAACCGAGCAATACCGTATTATATTTCGCGCCGCATCAGGACGACGAGCTTCTTACGATGGGAATTGATATCGCTGCTTCCGTAAAGAACGGATACGACGTACATATTATTATGTGTACCGACGGCGCGAGCTCTAACGTAAGACTTCGTCTCGGCAACCGTGAATTCTGTGAGCAATGCGGCACTCAGCACGTTTATGACCTTACGAGAGAGGACTTCACCGCAACGAGAGACCGTGAGTTTTTCGGAAGCTGCGCGGCACTCGGCGTAAAGAAGGAGAACGTTCATTTTGCCGACGAGAGAATCGTAGACGGTCAGGTTACGCTTGACGGCGCGAAGGATATAATCAGGACCTTTGTCGAAAGAATCGACCCCGACAGCACGGTATGCACAATCTATCCCAACGACCCGAAGGAGCAGCACAAGGACCACAGGACGCTCGGTCTTGCGGCTAAGGAGTTATTCGACGAGGGCGCAGTAAAGCACCTCGTATTAATGGAGGAACCCTACGTTGCCGTTGCGGTAGAGCACGCACAGGGCGAGGAGCCGACCGTCTTCTACGCTCCCGACGATATTGCAGCTCAGATAGAAAAGGCGGTAAGCGAATACTTCTTATGGGACCCCGACGACAAGCGCTACGCGGTAGGCTTCCACAGCGTGCCTAACGAGATGGAGCAGCTTAAAACAGAAAAAGGTCTTTACTATCACACCTACGAATAAAAAAAGCTGTCACGCAGACAACTGCGCGGCAGCTTTTATTTTTACCTTCTTATTTCGATTACAAGCTGTTCAAGATTAGCATATACCGACTCAACCTCAAAATCAGCGTATTCCGAAATGTCCTCGCCCTCGATATCGTTAGTTTCAAGGATAATATCGTCCATATCGTTTTCGTCGTCAAAGGCTCTGACGAGAACGTCACCCTGAATCATAACATCGTCGACAAACGTCTGTAACGTCATAAGCTATTCCCCCTTTGCTACTTATCAATATATATTAAACATATTCTAAAGTCAAGCAAAAAGCAAGGGCAGGGCTAAGGTTTAATCAGCTTTCCCTTTTTCAGAAGGCTGAGAAGCCTTAAGTTCTGCTTAGCAGAGCCGATATAGCCCTTTATTCCGTTAACCGCGGCGATTTTTCTTCTGTAGGAAAAGCCCGATTTTGCGCCGACGGAGCCAAGCGCGTCGACGAGCGATTTAATGCCGTTTTCGCATCTTTTAAAATACTTTACCACGTTTTCGGGATTGATATTTTCCTGCTCAATCGGACGAAGAAAGCCCGAAACGCCCGCAAGACTGTGGCGGACTTTTTTCATTTGTGCTCCGCCCCAGTTCTGGTCATAGGTAGTAATTGAGCTTTCGTCCTGAACGCCGGTGGCGACGGCTATATGACCGTAAGGCGACTTTCCGTTATAGTACAGTCCCCACACGACGAGGTCTCCCCTCTTTGCCCTTACGCCGTTCTTATACGGAATTTTTATAAAATGCTTTTTAAGATACGTACCGTCAAAATTATCATAGTAGCAATGTGCGTTACCGACGCTCTGTGGCTTTATGCCGAGCACCTTGTCTATATAGAGCTTCGCGAGGTCGACGCATTGAACGCCGTAGGTACCGTCGTAGTCGGTACCCTTTCCGAGATATGCGTTGACGAACTCCTTAAAGCTCATTTTAGCCGCCGCGCCCTGCTCGCCGTCGGGCGTTTCAAGGTTCATAACAGCCGCGAGTCCTGCGGCAAGGAGTCCGATAACGAAGCCCTTTACAACCGTTTTATCCGAAAAATCAACGCCCGCCTTTATTTCGACGAGAGCGTACGCGGTAACAGCCTGTAAGAAGGTTCTTAAGGCTCTTTTAAAGGTTTTCTTTGTAAATCTCATTCAGTATCTCCCTTCGAGGTCGTCTATTCTGTGGTCGGCTACCTTCTGTCCCTGCTCAAGAAGCGCCGTTTTTTCCTCAAGCGCGTAGGTGCGCTCAATGAGGTTATTATGCTTATCAACCTTTTTTTCAAGCTGCTCGAGTCTGTAATCGGACAGTTTCGAATTAATAAGCACGCCCGCAAGCGAGCCGGTAGCGCTTCCGCAAAGACCTATAAGCGCAACTAATATTTCACTTCTCATTTCGTTACACCTTCGTATAGCGCACGGTAACGAAGCCGCTCCTGTTATCAAATTTAAAGTCGCCCGTAGAACCGCAGTTACCGCTTACGCTCAGCATTTTCGTATCGGTATTTTCGGGGATAATAACGTAGCAGTTCAGGTTGTTATACGCGTTTACCTGAGGTGAAAATCTATAGTCGGTATTCATAAAGAGGATATCCTCCTCGCCGATAACCGCAGTATAAACGAAGCCCTCGGCGGAAATTATTTTATCCGCAAAGGAAATATCCTGTTCCCAGTAAGCGTCCGGGTCAAAGGTGAACGAATAGGTTCTCTCATAGATTGTTTTACCGTCAAGCCATTTCCCGACAGAGTGCTCGTAAGTGCTGTAAACGTGTCCGGCGTTAGCTGTTCTTCCGAGAGCGAGTACGCTTGAAAAGCAAAAATCCGACGCGAAGAGCATATAAAAGCTGAGTCCGTTATACAGCATAACCGTATCGTGCTGTAAAAGCGTACTGTCCGGAAGGCGCATACCGTGAGTCTTTATATAGATTTCGTTTTCCGTCTTGTCAACGCTGAAAACGCTGCCTGCGGGAATCACGGCGTTTAACGAAGAGTGAGAGACCGCGGAGGAGATATCTCCGCCCGAAGCAATAAGCTCGGCAAGGCGTAAGCTGTCGCTGTAATCGCGGAAAATCACCGCCTCGTTAAGAAGCCTTACGCTTATATCGTTTTCGGCGATATAAAGTCCCGGCTGCGCGAGGTCAGCCCAGCCGCCTTCGGTAAAGGAAGAAAGCGAGAGGGAGGTAACCGAAACAGGAATAAACTCGCTTTCGCCCTTATCTCCCTTCTCACCCTTCAGCTCTCCGTTTTCATACGCCGTATAGACCGTATCCGCCTTATTTGCCGCGGTATCGCATCTTGCGATTATCCGTGAATAGACGTCGGGCTCGGGCTCGGAGGGAGTATCGCCCTCACAATAGCCCGAAGGGATAACGTTTACATATACCTTATTCGCGGTAATTCTGTCGCCGCAGAAGCAGGAAACGGAAAAACGTCCCCCGCTAATCACCTCCCACGGAACCTCACAGCGTCCGTTTTCGTCAAGAACGGTGTTATATGCCGCGCCGTCTT
Organism: Eubacterium sp.; assembly: GCA_024696725.1. Classification (GTDB taxonomy): domain Bacteria; phylum Bacillota; class Clostridia; order Oscillospirales; family Acutalibacteraceae; genus Eubacterium_R. The sequence continues at coordinate 6,286 of JAILGO010000176.1, forward strand.
TTTTAAAGACTGCGGTTATAATACCCGTCCATTCAGAAGTGAAGGTAAAGCAGGCGTAAAGATAATTTCTCGAATCGGCTACTACCTTATTACTGTCGCTTCGCGTAATAATCTGGTTTTCGACATTGAAGCTAATGTCCATATTAAAACCTCCTAAAAAATATAAAGCCTTTACCGCAGCGCCATTACGGTAAAAGCTTTTTGCCCTTCGGCTTCAGCACCCTTATATTAGGAGCGTAAAACACGTCGGTCAATATAATACGGACTTAATTTACAAAATATGCTAAACAGAGACTGAATTATACATAATAATTAACGAAAATATATTTTTTTATTGAATATTAATTCATTTTGTGTAATAATATTATGACTAATTATTTATATAGGTGAGTTATGGATTATTTAAAGCTTTCGGAGCTGCTGTTTCCGAACATCGACAAAACGCCGGACTATTACGAAAACCTTTATCCCGAAAGACAGCTTAAGGAGGGAGCGCGCGTTACGCGTTTTGCTCCGAGTCCGACGGGCTTCCTTCACTTCGGTAACCTTTTTACCTGTCTTGTATCTTATAAAACCGCCGAAACCACGAACGGCGTGTTTTACGTTCGTGTTGAGGACACGGACAGTAAGCGTAAGGTAGAGGGCGCTATCGAGGTAATGCTTAAGGGACTTTCCGTTTACGGAATCGTTCCCGACGAGGGCGTTATCGGCGAGAATACCGAAAAGGGAGAATACGGTCCCTACTATCAGAGCAACCGTAAGGACATTTATCAGGCTTACGCTAAATCGCTCGTTATTCAGGGACTCGCCTACCCCTGCTTTATGACTCCCGACGAGCTTGACGAAATCCGCTCGGCTCAGGAAAACGAGAGCATTAAGGGTATATGGGGAAAATGGGCGAAGCACCGCGATTTAAGCTATGAGGAAATCGAACGGCGCATTAACGCGGGCGAGCTGTGGACTCTCCGTCTCAGGTCGACGGGAACTCCCGAGGGAAAATGCTTCTTCGACGATATGATCAAGGGAAAAATCGAAATGCCCGAAAACGTTCAGGACGTCGTAATTCTTAAATCCGACGGAATACCGACATATCACTTCGCTCACGCGGTCGACGACCATCTTATGAGAACAACTCACGTTGTAAGAGGCGACGAATGGATATCCTCGACTCCGATTCACCTTCAGCTCTTCAGGGTACTCGGCTTCAAGCCGCCGAAGTACGCGCATGTTGCGCCGATTATGAAAGAGGAAAACGGCGGAAAGCGCAAGCTCTCAAAGCGTAAGGACCCCGAAGCCGCGGTAACCTATTACGCCGAGGAGGGATATCCGAGCGAAAGCGTTAACGAGTATATGCTCACTCTTGCGAATTCAAACTTTGAGGACTGGCGCAGAATGAACAAGACCGAGAGTCTTGAAAAATTCCCCTTCAACCTAAAAAAGATGAGCGTATCGGGCGCGCTGTTCGATATGGCGAAGCTCAGCGACGTCAGTAAGAACGTAATCAGCACGATGTCCGCTCAGAAGGTATTTGAGCTTTCTTACGAATGGGCGAAGGAATATAACGCAGAGCTTGCGGCGCTTTATGAAAAGGACAAGGAAAGAGCCGCGGCGATACTCAATATTGACCGTGAAAACAAGAAGCCGCGTAAGGATATTGCGAAATGGAGCGATATTCCCGATTACATCAGCTATATGTACGACGAAACCTTTAAGCCGTGCTACGAGCTTACGGGAAACGCAACGCCCGCGCTTGCGGTTAAAGTGCTTGAAAAATACATTGACACGGTTAACCTCAGCGACGACAAGGACGCCTGGTTCTCAAGAATCAAGGATATGTGCGAAGGCGTAGGCTGTACTCCGAACGTAAAGGATTACAAGTCTGAGCCCGAAAAATTCGCAGGTCACGTCGGCGACGTATCGACGGTAATCCGCGTTGCGCTGACAGGCAGAACGAACACGCCCGACCTTTATTCAATAACCGCGCTTCTCGGTGCGGAAACGGTAAAACAAAGACTTACGGACGCGCTTAAGCATTACAGGGAGGAAGCATAATGGCACTTGACGAGATTAAGAACGAGGAAATCGCCTCCAATTTTATTCACGATTTTATTGACGAGGATTTGGAAAACGGCGTATATTCGAGAGTTCAGACGCGTTTTCCGCCCGAGCCGAACGGTTATCTTCATATCGGTCACGCTAAGGCGATATGTATTAACTTCGGCGTAAAAAATAAATATAACGGTATATGTAATCTCCGTCTCGACGATACAAATCCCACTAAAGAAGACACGGAATACGTCGAGGCTATCGAGGAGGATATCAAGTGGCTCGGCTTCGACTACGATAACGTTTACTACGCGTCCGACTACTTCGATTTTCTTTACGAATGCGCGATTAAGCTCATTAAAAAGGGCAAGGCTTACGTTTGCGAGCTTACCCCCGAGCAGATGAGGGAATACCGCGGAACGCTCACCGAGCCCGGTAAGAATTCCCCGTACCGCGACAGACCGATTGAGGAGAATCTCGATTTGTTCGAGCGAATGACGAAGGGCGAATTCGAGGCGGGCTCGAAGGTTCTCCGCGCTAAGATAGATATGGCGTCGCCTAACCTCAATATGCGCGACCCGATAATCTACCGTATTATGTACGCGACTCATCACAGAACGGGAGACAAGTGGTGCGTATATCCTATGTACGACTTTGCTCATCCGCTTTCCGACGCGTGCGAAAAGGTTACTCACTCGCTGTGTTCGCTTGAATTCGAAAACCACAGACCGCTTTACAACTGGTTTGTCGACGAGCTTATAGAGGGCGAAAAGCCGAGACAAATTGAGTTCGCAAGAATGAATCTTAACTACACTCTCACGTCGAAGAGAAAGTGCCTGAAGCTCGTTCAGGACGGAATCGTAGACGGCTGGAACGACCCGAGAATGGCGACAATAAGCGGTATGAGAAGGCGCGGCTATCCCGCCGAGGCAATCCGTGATTTCTGCGAAAAAATCGGCGTTTCGAAGGCATACAGCGTTATTGATTTCGCTCTGCTTGAAAGCTGCGTACGCGATACGCTCAACAGAACCGCTCCGAGGGCTATGGCGGTGCTTGACCCGATTAAGCTCATTATCGACAACTATCCCGAGGATAAGTTCGAAATGCTTGAGGCTGAATATCACCCCGACCGTCCCGAGCTCGGCAAGAGGACTATCCCCTTCGGACGCGAGCTCTATATTGAGCGCGACGACTTTATGATTGAGCCGATTAAGAAATACAGACGTCTTTTCGTAGGAAACGAGGTAAGGCTTTACAAGGCTTACTTTGTAACCTGCACGGGCTACGACCTTGACGAAAACGGCGAGGTATGCGCGGTTCACTGCACCTACGACCCCGAAACTTTCGGAGGCGACGCGCCCGACGGACGTAAGGTCAGAGGCACGATTCAGTGGGTTTACACTAAGGATTGCGCCGAAGCCGAGGTAAGACTTTACGACAGGCTTTTCAACGTACCGAATCCGAGCGACGAGGAGGGAGTAAGCTCCTTCGAGGATAACCTCAACCCCGATTCGCTCGTTGTAAAAAAGGCGTATATTGAAAAATCGCTCAGCGGCGTTAAGCCCGGCGACACGTATCAGTTTATGAGAACGGGTTACTTTTGTGCCGACACGGACAGCACTCCCGAGAAAATTGTATTCAACAGAACGGTTGCCTTAAGAGACAGCTTTAACACTAAGAAATAGACAAGGCGCTTTATGGAAAGAAAAGACATTAAAAATATAGCAATTATCGCTCACGTTGACCACGGAAAGACGACGCTTGTTGACGAGATGCTTCATCAGAGCGGCATTTTCCGCGATAACGAGGTTGTTGAGGAGAGAATTATGGACTCAAACGACCTTGAACGCGAGCGCGGTATTACGATACTCTCAAAAAACACGTCCATTCATTACAAGGACACAAAAATCAACATCGTTGATACTCCCGGTCACGCAGATTTCGGCGGCGAGGTTGAGCGTATACTGACTATGGTCGACGGCGTTCTTCTTCTAGTCGACGCCTTTGAGGGCTGTATGCCTCAGACGCGCTTCGTGCTTAAAAAGGCGCTCGGTCTGCATAAGACTCCGCTTGTAGTGGTTAACAAGGTTGACCGCGACGGCGCACGTCCCGAGGAGGTAGTCGACGAGGTTCTCGACCTCTTTATCGAGCTCGGCGCGGACGACGACCAGATTGAATTTCCCGTCGTTTACGCCTCGGCAAGAAACGGTTATTCCTCGCTTGACCCGAATGCGCGCGAAGGAGATATGAGACCTCTTCTCGACGCGATTCTTGAAAACATCCCCTCGCCCGAGGGCGACGCCGAGGGTCCCGCTCAGATTCTTTTCTCGTCGCTTGAATATGACGATTACGTAGGAAGAATCGGCGTAGGCAGAGTTGAACGCGGAAGCATTAAGGTTAATACCCCTTACGTTCTCTGTAAGCAGGACGGAAACACGGAGAACATTAAATTTTCACAGATTTATCAGTTCGAGGGACTTAAGCGCACAGCCTGTGACGAGGCGCATTTCGGAGACCTTGTATGCGTAGCGGGCGTACCCGACCTGAATATCGGCGAGACCGCCTGCGACCCCGAACATATCGAGGCGCTTCCCTTCGTAAAAATCGACGAGCCGACTATCTCGATGAATTTCATAGTCAACGACTCGCCGTTCGCAGGCAGAGAGGGAAAATACGTCACCTCGAGAAACCTTCGCGACAGGCTTTTCAAGGAGGTCGAAACCAACGTTTCAATGCGCGTTGAGGAAACCGACAGCATGGACACCTTCAAGGTTTCGGGGCGCGGCGAGCTTCACCTTTCGATTCTTATAGAAACTATGCGCCGTGAAAACTACGAATTCGCGGTTTCACGCCCGACTGTAATTCTTAAAAAGGATAAAAACGGTCAGACGCTCGAGCCGATGGAAACGGCTATAATCGAGGTACCCGAGGAATACGTCGGCGCGGTAATGCAGAAGCTCTGCTCACGCAAGGGCGAAATAGAGAATATGGACACGCGCTCAACGGGTATGACGCATCTTGAGATAAAAATCCCGTCGAGAGGCTTAATCGGATACAGAAGCGAATTCCTTACGGACACTAACGGAAACGGAATTATGAACCAGCTTTTCAGCGGCTACGAGCCGTACAAAGGCGATATTGAAACGAGAAACCGCGGCTCAATCGTCGTTCACGAAACGGGAACGACAACAGGCTACGGACTGTGGAACACTCAGGACAGAGGCAGACTTTTCGTAGGTCCCGGAGTTGAGGTTTACGAGGGAATGATAGTCGGCGAGTGCGCGAAGGACGAGGACATCGTTTGTAACGTATGTAAAAAGAAGCACGTTACGAATACCCGTGCGAGCGGCTCCGACGAGGCGCTGAAGCTCATTCCGCACACCGTGCTTTCGCTTGAGCAGAGTATGGAATTTCTTGCGGACGACGAGTTGCTTGAGGTTACGCCGAAAAGCATAAGACTCCGTAAAACAATACTTAATAAAGAGCTTCGCCTTAAGGCTGAAAGCAGGGCGAGAAGATAATGAGAGGATGTGAAGATATGAACGTTAAAGGCGGCTTATATTTTCACGTCCCTTTTTGCAGGAATAAATGTCCGTACTGCGATTTCTATTCCGTAAAATACTGTAAAGCGGAGGCGGAGGCTTACGTCAAAGAGCTGATTTCAAAAATGAAAGAGTTCAGCGGAAGCTTTGATACGGTCTACTTCGGCGGCGGTACGCCGAGCATAGTCGAGCCCGGACTTATCGGGGAAATTCTCGGTGAAGCGAAAAAGCAGTTCGACATTGACGGCAAAAGCGAAATAACGATAGAGTGCAATCCGCGCGAGGATTTAACCGGGGCGTTCAGGCTATACGCGGACTACGGCATAAACCGAATCAGCATAGGTATGCAAAGTGCGGTCGACAGCGAGCGCTTCGCTCTCGGTAGAAGCGCGGGCAGAGCAGAGGTTAAAAGAACCGTCGAAGCGGCGAAGAACGCAGGCATTGAAAATATCAGCCTTGATTTAATGCTCGGCATACCGAAGCAGACGCTTTCTTCGCTCGACGAGAGTCTTGATTTTATAGATAAAATGAAGGTTAAGCACGTTTCGGCGTATATGCTGAAAATCGAGGAGAACACTAAGTTTTTCGGGATGCGCGACAGGCTTGAGCTTCCCGACGAGGACGAAACGTCGGCGCTCTACTTAAAAACGGTCGACGCGCTGAATTCGCTCGGCTTAAAGCAGTATGAAATAAGCAACTTTGCAGAAAGCGGCTTCGAGAGCAGGCATAATTTAAAATACTGGACTCTTGCTCCGTATCTCGGAATAGGAAAAAGCGCCCACTCGTTTCGGGACGGCAGACGCTTTTATTTCGACAGCGACTTCAACGCCGTTTATGACGGAGAGGGCGGCGGCACGGAAGAAAGAATTATGCTCGGTCTGAGGCTCTGCGACGGGGTTAAAAAGGAGCTTATCAATAAGCCATACGAACAGTTTATTGAAATGGGATTAATGAAAGAGCTCGGCTCAAGAATCGCGCTTACTCCCGAAGGAATGCTCGTTTCCAACGTGATAATCAACGAACTTATATAACAAAAAGCTCACGGTTTCCCGTGAGCTTTTATTATTAAAGATGATAAATTATCGTATCGCTCTTCCAGTCAAAGACTATCATACCGATTATCAGGGTGATGAGCGCCGTAACGCTTGCGTAAAGAAGCATTTTCGGGTGCATCCACTCGCCCGTCAGAACGCATTGTCTGAACAGCTCAATCATCGAATACATCGGGTTTATCTGAATAACAAGACGGAGCTTGCTGCCCTCCTTAAAGCGCTCTACGCTGTAAAGAATCGGAAGCAGGTACATAAGAAGTCTTGTGAATACGTCGTAGATATATTCAATATCTCTGAAATAAACGCACAGCACGCTTAAAATCAAGCCTATTCCCGTAGAAAACACGAGCATAATGAACATCGGCACGAAAAGCAAAAGGAAGTGCCACGAGAACACGAGGTCCTTACCGCCGCTTATACCCGTAAGCTTAAAGAACACCCAGACCATAACGTAGCACAGCATCGAAATCGAAGTAGTTACGAAGGTCGAGAGAATAGAGGAAAGCGGATACATATATTTAGGCACGTAGACCTTTTTAATAATCGCCGCGTTTCTTCTGAAGGCTGTCATCGCCTGTTTAGTAGAGGTTACGAAGAACTCGTACATTATTCTTCCCGAGAAAAGATATACGGGGTAACAGATAATTCCCGCGCCGCCCCGTCCGAGAAGACGGCTGAACACGACGGAAAGAACAATCATATTCAGAAGCGGCTGGAAAAAGCTCCACAGAATACCGAGCCAGGAATTCCTGTATTTAAGCTTAATGCTTTTTCTCGTTAACTCGCCTAAAAGATTTTTATATTTCTTAAACATGCTGACGCCGTGGTTTAACTCGGCCTCTGCTGTTTTAGCGTTCATAATTACACCTCTTTTTAAAAGCATAATAAACTGCAGTCGTTTAAATATGTGACATTATACCACATTAGATTATATTTTTCAACTTTTTATTTATTTAAGACCAATTACTTAAAAATCGCCGCTATCGTAAGCGCGGTTTTTCTTGCGCTCATATCGCCGTCCACGACGTAATCGGCGGCTGATAAATACTTATCTCTTCGCTCGTCGTAAAGCGCCTTAGCCTTATCCAAATCCTGAAACAGCGGTCTTGTAGTATTATCCCCTATCCTTTCGCATATAGTTTCAAAGGAGGCGTCAAGGAATACGACCTTTCCGCTTTTTTTAACCGCCTCAACGTTTTCGGGAAAGGTAAGCGCGCCGCCGCCCGTTGAAACGACGGAGTTTTTAGTTTCGCCTATTTTTTTACATACCTCTTTTTCAAGAGAGCGGAAGTATTCCTCTCCGTGCGCCGCGAAAATCGCTTT
>JAILGO010000050.1 GCA_024696725.1 Eubacterium sp.
ACGAGGAGCTCGTCCGTTTCTTCTGCGTTTACGGTTATACCTCTATTTTAAGCAGCGCGGACTTTCTTCTGAGTCCGCGCTATACCGAGGGTACCGTTATGAAATCCGACGTAAAGCGCGAGCCTGAGCTCAGGTACGCGAGCGTTGACGAATATCCAAAGCTTATGGATTTATTTAATTTCGTGGATTACGATAAACAGGATTTCAAGGCGTGGTACGTCGATATAAGTCATCGCGTAAGACATAATACCGCTAAGGCGTATACGCTTAACGTTGACGGCGCTACCGTTTCGTCGGGAATTCTCTCCTCAATAATCGACGGCTTCAGCGTGCTGACGGCTGTGAGAACCGAGGATGATTTTCAGCGTATGGGCTACGGCTCGGCGCTCGTAAATTATATCTGCTGCGACGTTAAGGGAAGCGTGTATGTTATGTGCGACAGCGAAAGAAATGAGCAGTTTTATTCAAAGCTCGGCTTTGAGAACTGCGGTAAATGGAGAATATACGAATGATACCGTTTTTTGATATTGATAAAAGAATAGAAGCCGCCGCCGAAAAAGCCGAAACGCTTTGCGGCGGGCAGTTTAAAAAAATAGAAAAAATCGCGGAGTATAATCAGTTTAAGGTTCAGAAGGCGTTTATTGATAATTCTATTTCGGAAACGCACTTCGTACCTACAACAGGCTACGGCTACGGCGACAGGGGACGCGATACTCTCGACAAGGTGTGGGCGCAGGTGCTCGGCGCCGAGGACGCGCTCGTACGCCATAACTTCGTAAGCGGAACGCATACTCTCGCCGTTGCGCTTTACGGCGTTCTCCGTCCCGGCGATAATATGCTTTGCGTTACGGGTACTCCGTACGATACGATTCACGGCGTAATCGGAATAAGCGGAAGCGGTATGGGCTCGCTTAAGGACTTCGGAATTAATTACAGCGAGGTTCCGCTTAAAAATGGCCGTCCCGACCTTGAAGCGATAAAAAACGCGGTTAACGCCGATACGACTATGGTTTATATTCAGAGAAGCCGCGGCTATGAGCTACGTCCGTCTCTCACCGTAGAGGACGTCGAAGAAATAGTTAAAACCGCAAAAGCCTCAAACCCCGGGGTTATCGTAATGGTTGATAATTGCTACGGCGAATTTACTCAGACCAGGGAGCCGTGCGAGGTCGGCGCAGACCTTATAGCAGGCTCAATGATTAAGAACGCGGGCGGCGGAATTGCGAGAACGGGCGGATATATCGCCGGAAGAAGCGACCTCGTTGAAAAATGCGCTTACCGTCTTACTACTCCCGGTCTCGGTAAGGAGGTCGGCGCCTCGCTCGGTACAAATCGCGAGCTTTATATGGGCTTGTTCTATGCGCCTCATACGGTTGGCGAGGCGTTAAAGAGCGCAGTATTTATCTCTGCGCTGTTTTCGGGCTTCGGTTACGATACTACCCCTGCGTATAACGCTGAACGCGGCGATATTGTTCAGTGTCTCGGACTCGAAAACGAGGAGAGCCTTGTCGCTTTCTGCCGCGGAATCCAGAGCGGCAGCCCCGTCGACAGCTTCCTTACCCCTGAGCCGTGGGATATGCCCGGCTACGACAGTAAGGTTGTTATGGCTGCGGGTGCGTTTACTCTCGGCTCGTCGATTGAGCTTTCAGCCGTCGCTCCTATACGCGAGCCGTTTTACGCATGGATTCAGGGCGGACTTAATTATCCCTCTGCGAAGCTATGTACTCTTTTAGCCGCACAGCAGATGTTAGAATCAGGATTGTTAAAGGGTGTTGATTAGATGGATTATAATTACAGCGGAATAAAACCCGAAAGCATTGAGCTTTTATGTCTTAACAGATATAACGACAGTAAGCCTTTTTATGAGGAAAATAAAGAGGCGCTGAAGCAGGGAATAACCGTACCTATGCGCCAGATGGTACTCGATTTATCCGACGTGCTCTACGATATTGACGATAAAATGTATCTTGACCCGGTGCGCGCCGTATCGCGTATTCACCGCGACACGAGAGGAAATCGCTCAAAAATAAAATACCGTGAGAATATGTGGACCTTTTTCAGAAGATATAAAAAGGACTATCCGCAGGCGCCGTTTTACTATTTTGAGTTTTATCCGAACCGTTTCGGCTACGGTCTTGTATTCTGGCTTTGGAGACCTACTAATTTTCAGTACGTTCATAAGCTTATGCTTGAAAACCCTAAGCGCTTTCTTAACGCCGTAAAGGCGTGCGCCGACGCGGGTTTCAGTTTTTCCTGTAACGATTTGTATAAAACGGACCGGTATCCCGACGCTCCCGCAGAGTTAAAGCCGTTTCTTGCCGCTAAGAATATGGCGTTTTCTTATGACTGCTACGATATGGAACGGCTTAATTCCACTGCTCTTATAGACGAAATGCGTCTTGCCTTTGATATCGCAAGACCGATGTATGAATTCTTTATTGAGGCTCATCAGAGAATGATGGACGACGGATTAATAAAGCCGGAGGATTAATATGCTTCAACTGATTATCAGCCGCTCAGGCTTCGGAAAAACAGAATACGTTTTTTCTTCAATTAAAAAGCTATGCGAGAAAAACGAAAAAAATATGCTGCTCATTACACCTGAGCAGTTTTCCTTCATTGCCGAAAAAAGGCTCCTTTCTCTGCTCGGCGAGAGTATGGTAAGAAACGTTGAAAGCACCTCGTTTACGGGACTTGTCTCTAACGTGTTTAAAAAGCACGGCGGGAACGACCTTCCCGTGCTCAGCAAGGGCGCAAAGGCGGTTAAAATGAAAGAGGCAATCGAAATGGTTCAGAACTCTCTGACTCTTTTTGACAGAAAAAAGCTCTCGGTTTCATTTATCGACTCGGTTATCAGAATTTACGACGAGCTTAAATCCTGCCGCGTCACCTGCGAGGATATTATCGCCGTTTCAGAAAATACGGAGAAGGAGCTTTTGAGCCGTAAGCTTCACGATATTGAGCTCATTATCTCGGCTTACGACGCTCTTATAGAAAATGAATACTACGACCCCGCTAACGAACTGACCCGTCTTTATGAAAAGCTTCTCGTACTTGACTATTTTAAGGACCGCACGGTTTATATCGACGGCTTTTCGGGCTTTGCTGCTCAGGAGTATAAAATCATTGAGGTAATCTTAAGACAGGCTAAGGCGCTTTACATAACCTTCTGTACCGATTCCGAGAGCTCGCCCGACGGCTACGACCTGTTTTCATACGTCAACAGAAATATAAGAATTCTCTATGACGAAACTAAAAAAGCAGGAGTAAAAATCCTTAATCCCATTGAGCTTAAAACTCCGTACAGGTTTAAAAACGAAGAACTGAAAACTGCTGAAGACCGGACGTTTGCAATAAAAAAAGAAGAGTACGGTAATAAGCCCGAAAACATATCTCTTTACTGTGCTAAGAATATAAGCGACGAATGCGACAGAACCGCTTTTGAAATTTCACGCCTGCTCCGTAATGGCTATAAGGCGCGTGAAATAACCGTTATCTGCCGCGATATGGATAAATACGAGCGCGAGCTTGGATACTCTTTTGCTAAATACAATATCCCATATTTTCAGGACGAAAGACAGAGCATAAGCTCTCAGCCTCTCGTTATGCTTGTGAATTTCCTTCTCAGAGCGGTGATTTATTCCTATCGTAGCGAGGATATCTTTTCGCTTCTGAAAACGGGACTCACCGAGCTCGACGGCTACTCGGTCAACGAGCTTGAGAACTACGTGTTTCTATGGAATATCAGCGGCGTTGAATGGAAAGAGGAGTTTACAAAAAGCACGGAAGGCTTTGTCGAGGAAATGAAGGATTATGATATAGCCCGTCTTAAAAGTGTAAACGATTCAAGAAAGTATATAACCGACGTGCTTAAAAAGTTTCAGGCACAGACTAAAAATGCAACCGTTGAAGAAATCTGCAGGGCGATTTATAACGCCGTTAAATTCGTATCAGCCGATAAGAAGTTAAGGGAGCTTGCACGGGCGCTTGAAAACGAGGGGAAATCCGCTCTGTCGAGGGAGCAGGGAAGAATCTGGGATATGCTAATGGATATTCTCGAAAAGCTTGTAACCGTCGCGGGCGCTAAAACCGTCTCGCTTCCGGAATTCTATAAGCTGTTTACCCTTATGCTCTCTAACGAGGATTTGGGCTCAATCCCGCTGGGACTCGATAACGTTCAGCTCGGCTCTGCCGACAGAATCCGCTGCGACAATCCGCGTGCGGTCTTTATCGTCGGCGCTAACGAGGGTGAGTTTCCGAAAAGCAACGTCTCCTCCGGAATATTCACTGAGAGCGAAAGAATCGAACTCCAGGAAAACGATTTCAAGCTATATTCCTACGGCGAAATTCTTAACGCACAGGAGCGCTATTTCGCCTATATGGCGCTGAGCGCAGCCTCTGAAAAGCTTTACGTTTCATATCTTAATGCAGGCGACGGCGTTGCCGAAAGCTCAATAGTTACATCTCTTCGGAAGGTATTCCCAAAGCTCGTTACAGGCTTCGCTTCCTCCGAGTTTACGGCTGAGCGTCTTGAAAGCAGGGACAACGCCTTTGAAATTCTTGCTTCATCTTATAACGAGAATAATACGTTTATCAGCTCGCTTAAAGAGTATTTTAAGGGCGAAGAGGAATACGCCTCCCGCCTTGAAGCAGTCAGGCTTATTAATACAAATTCAGAGCTCGGACTCAGTAAAAGCTTTGCGACAGAGCTTTTCGGAAAGAACCTGTCTCTCTCCGCGACGAAGGTAGAGGAATATTATAAATGTCCGTTCCGATATTTCTGTAATTACGGACTGAGAGCGAAGCCGAGAAAAAGAGCGAAGCTTGACCCTATGAGCACAGGAACCGTCGTTCATTACGTCCTTGAAAACGTTCTTAAGGAGAAAGGCACCCAAAGACTCAGAACTCTTTCCGACTCAGAAATCGGCGAGCTTGTCAATAAATATCTTTCGGAATATCTGAATACAAAAATGGGCGATGCAGAGAAGTTTACTCCGCGCTTTAAATATCAGTTTATGCGACTTTCAAAAATGCTTGTTTTTGTTGTTATTAGACTTCGCGACGAGTTTATTCACAGCGACTTTGACGCTAAGGCGTTTGAGCTGAAAATCGGAAACGACGCCGACGCCGAGGTAAAATCCAGAACGCTAAATCTTCCCGACGGCGGTACGGTTGAAATTCACGGTAAGGTCGACCGACTCGATATCTATGAAGAAAACGGAGAAAAGTTTATCCGCGTTGTCGACTATAAATCGAAGAATAAAAGCTTTAAGCTGTCCGATGTAATGTACGGGCTGAATCTTCAGATGCTTATCTATCTCTTTACCGTAAGCGAAAGCGAAAGCGAGTATGCGGGTATTTCAAGCGGCGTTCTCTATATGCACTCAACAAGAGACGTTTTCGCGTTTCCGCGTAACCCCTCTGAAGACGAACTCAGCGAGAAGGAGCGCAAAGAGCTTAAAATGAAAGGAATCGTTTTAAATGACGACGGGTATAATATAGCCGGTCACATGGAGCGGGAGCTGAAAGGCGAATATATTCCCGTTACTTATAATTCGGATAAGGATAAGTATTCGGGTAATCTGATTACCCTCGAGCAGCTCGGAATGGTGGCTGAAAAAATCGACAGGTTAATTGTTGAAATGGCTGATTCGCTTCAAAACGGAAAGATTACGCAGTATCCCGTTAACGGCAAGGACTATGACGATACCTGCGACTATTGCGATTATTCGGATATCTGTAAAAACAGAAAGTCGATAGAGTGCCGCGAAATTAAAAGCCTTAAAAACAATGAAGTATTTAAGTTACTGAAGGAGGAGCAGGATGACGACGAGAAAGTGGACTGACGCGCAGCAAGCCGCTATTGACGCACGCGGCAGTAATATTCTTGTCAGCGCTGCGGCGGGTTCGGGCAAGACGGCGGTGCTCGTCGAACGCGTAATCCGAATGATTACTGACAAAAGCCTTGAGGTAAACGTTGACAACCTGCTCGTAGTTACCTTTACAAAAGCCGCTGCGGCTGAAATGAAATCGAGGATTGCACAGGCTCTTGACGAGATTATTGCTAATGATTCCCACGATTCCAACGCACTTAAACAGCGCGCTCTTCTTCCGAACGCAAAAATCTGTACTATCGACGCCTTTTGTGCAAACGTTGTGCGCGAATACTTTTTCAAGCTCGGTATTTCTCAGGATTTTACAGTACTTGATGAAGCGCAAAAGGCTGTGATAGAACAGGACGTTCTCGATGAGATTGTCGATAAGCTGTATAGGGAAAACAACAATAGCTTTAAGGAACTTGTTGAACTTTTCTCGACGGTGAAAAGCGATGAGGACCTAATCAAAGCGGTTAAGAAAATAGATGATTATATAACCGCTCAGCCTTTCCCGCTCGAATGGCTCAGGGAGGTATGTGAGCTGTATAATCCCGACGTTGATATTAACGAAAGTTATCTGAAAAAATTTGCGTGCGGCGAGCTTGAAAACGCTGTCAACGTCAGCCTTGATATTATTGATTATCTATATTCGGTTATCACTCCCGACGATACGATGTATGAGCTTTCGCTGTCGATGCTTGATTCCGACAAGGCGCAGTTTCTTATGCTTAAAAACTGCGTTTCAAAGAGCTGGAACGAAATATATAAGGCGATTAACAGTCTTAATTTTTCCAAGAAGCCCGACGGAAGAAAGGGACTTGTCAAAAAGAGCGAGGATAAGTCTATTTTATTCCCGAAAAGAGAAATGTATCTCGGCAGCTCGTCTCCGATAGAGAAGGTAACCGCTCTCTTTTCGTCGAGCGAGGAGGAGTTCAGAGCCGATAACGTGCGCCTTTACCCCATATTCAAACAGCTTACCGCGCTCGTTGAGGAGTTTCACAATAAGTGCTTTGAGGCAAAAAATGAATTGAACGCTTATACCTTTTCCGATATTATGCATTTCGCTATCGAGCTTCTCTGTGTGCGAAACGAAGAAGGAAAGATTGAAAAAAGCGATATTGCGCGGGATTACGAAAAGTCGTTTAAGGAAATTCTCGTCGACGAGTATCAGGATACGAATAAGGCGCAGGACTCGCTTTTTGAGCTACTCTCGAACGGAAATAACCGCTTTATGGTCGGCGACGTTAAACAGAGCATTTACCGCTTCAGACTTGCCATGCCTGAGGTATTTAACGAGAAGAAGGACAGCTTTTCGAAATACTCTCCCGAAAGCGACGAATTAAACCAGAAGATTATTCTTGACAAGAATTTCCGTTCCAACAGTGCAATCTGTGAATACGTTAATTTCGTTTTCTCAAGACTGTTGACGCGAAAGGTCGGCGGGCTCGACTATACGCGCGACGAATACCTTAACTGCGGCTCAGAGAACCGCGAGCCGCCTACGCAGGCGCCGGTTGAGCTGAATATTGTGTCCGTTCCTGGCGGTGAAAAAACAATCGAGTTCGAGGCGCGTCAAATCGCTCGCGAAATTCTTGAAATGGTCGGAAATAAAGAACAGGTGCGGGAAAAAGAGGGAACAAGGGACGTGAACTTCGGCGATATAGCCGTTCTTCTCCGTTCGGATAAAGGCAGAATCAGCGTTTATTCTAAGGTGTTTTCGGAATTCGGGATTCCGGTTATTGCGAATAACAAAAATAATTTGTTCGAAAACAACGAGGTCTCAATTCTTATTTCTCTTTTAAGGACTATTGATAACCCGACTCTCGATATCCCTCTTCTCGCAACGCTTATGTCCGTATTTTACGGATACAGCGCCGACGATATTGCCGCCGCAAGAGTAAAGCATACCTACGGTAATCTATATTCTGCGGTAGCCGCCGATAAGGAACGATTTTCCTCATTTCTTACAAGCCTTGATAAATATAGAAAGTATGCCGCTTCAATGAGTATTGAAAGCCTGCTCAGACAGATAATAAGCGACACCTCGTATATGTCGCTTATAAGCGCAATGGGCAATTTTAAACAGAGACATCTGAACGTTTTAAAGCTTATCTCACTTGCGAAGCGCTTTGATTCGGGAGACAGCGTCGGACTGACCGTGTTTATACGATTCCTTGACGGGATTGTGGAAAACGACGTCGAATATGACAGCGCCTCCATAACGGGAATTTCCGAGAACTCTGTGAGAATTATGACGCTGCACGGTTCGAAGGGACTTGAATTTCCCGTATGTATTCTTGCCGGTGCCGCAAATAAGTATAACTACCGGGATTTAAGCAATCTCTATCTGCTTAATAACCGGAACGGTATCGGGCTTAAAGTGTTAAATCAGGAGTCGCTTTCCCGCTATAACTCTGTTCAGTACGAGTGCATTAAAGCGATTAACGGCTATGCTGCTATCAGCGAAAATCTAAGAGCGCTCTACGTTGCGATAACGAGGGCTAAGGATAAATTCATCGCCTTTGCTTCGTATAATGAAAATGATAGAAATGGAACGGCAAGCAATAAGATTGTGTCGCTTGCTCAGAGGATAGTAGAAGGTGAGATTAAGCCCTGCGTTGTGAGCAAGGCTAATAGCGATTCCGAACTGCTTATCCTTACAGCTCTCGTTCATCCTGACGGCGCTGTGCTGAGAGAAATCAGCGGTGAGGATGTAAAATACTGCCTCAGTGAGCCGTTTCCGATTAGTGTTAACTATATTACCGATGACGTAACCTTTGAAACAGAAGAGGAAGAGACCCTGCCCGCAGACTCCGCGCTTGTTGATGAAATACGCGATAAGCTTTCCTTCATATACGAAAACAGCGGACTGTCGGGCTTTGCGGCTAAAAGGATTGCCTCCTCGCTTGATGAGAACGAACAGGACTTCCGTTTCTTTGCGTCGAAGGTTCCGTCGTTCATCTCCGGTAAAAAGCTCTCGGGAGCCGACAGGGGAACCGCTGTGCATACGTTTATGCAGCACTGTGATTTTGCGGCGGCAAGAAGCGATATTTCCGCAGAAATAGAAAGACTTACCGAAAGCGGCTTAATATCGGCTGAGCAGGGTAAATCGCTCGATACCGACGCGCTCGGCGCTATGCTTAATTCTTCGCTTGCCGAAAGGATAATCAAGAGCGACGCGCTTTACAGAGAGCTTGACCTCTCCTCCTTCGTTCCGCTTTCTCAGCTTGAGGAAACCGACAGTGGGGAAAAGGTGCTCGTAATAGGCGTTGCCGACTGCGTTTTCGAGGAGAACGGCGAGCTCGTGCTTGTCGATTATAAAACCGACCGCGTTAAGAATGAAGACGAGCTTCTCGCTCTCTATAAAAATCAGATTGCGTTTTATAAATCAGCCGTTGAAAAAACGCTGAATAAAAAGGTAAAAGAGACGATGCTTTATTCATTCAGTCTCGGAAAATGCTGTTATTATAACTAAAAATACTGTTTTTGCTTATATTTTGAAAAAAATACTTGCATTTTTAATTATCCTTTGTTATAATACAATCCGTTATAAAGGAACTTGGCTGTTACCAGGTTTTAAGAGAGGTGAAAAAATATGAGAGACGGAATTCATCCTAAATATGAAACTTGTACCGTTAGATGTGCTTGCGGCGCTACTTATGAAACTAAAAGCACAAAGGGCGATATGAAGGTTGATATCTGTTCAAAGTGCCATCCGTTCTATACAGGTAAGCAGAAGCTTGTAGACACCGGCGGACGTGTTGACAGATTCAATAAGAGATTTGCTAAAAAGTCATAAGATTAAAATAAGGCAACCCGGTTGCCTTGTTTTTTTCTTTATGATATAATGTTTGCGGTGATAAAATGGAAGAATATAAAACTGTAGAGAGGGAAGCGTCAGATTTCTTTATTGAAAAAAAATCACGTTTTATAGGTTATGTAAAGCCCGTCTCTTCTCAGGACGAGGCTGTCGCGTTTATTAATTCAATTAAGTCTAAGCACTGGGACGCCACTCATAACGCGTACGCCTACGTGCTGAGGGAAAATAACATTCAGCGCTACAGCGACGACGGCGAGCCCGGCGGAACCGCAGGCGTTCCCGTTCTTGATGTTATACTTAAAGCAGGAGTTACCGACGTGTGCGTTGTCGCTACGAGATACTTCGGCGGAACGCTCCTCGGCGCGGGCGGACTCGTGAGAGCGTATTCCCATACCTCAAAAATCGCTCTTGAAGCAGGACAGATTATAACAATGGCTCAGTGCAGCGTCTGTGAAGCCGAGGTTGACTACAGCTTTTACGAGTGTCTTACCTCGCTTCTGTCCGAGTTCGGCGCTAATATTTCCGATATTGATTTTTCCGATAAGGTAAGGGTTGCCTTTTCCGTTAAGGAAAACCTGAGCGAATACCTGTCGGAAAGACTTACCGATATCAGTAACGGAAAATACACCATGAAAATAACAGCTGAAAAATTCGATAAAGCATAAAAAACAGACTGATTACTAAATCAGTCTGTTATGTATTTATTCGTTTATATGATAAAATACGCTGTCGCCGAGCTCGGCTTTTTTAATGTAACCGCTGTTTATAAAATCTCCGAATTCATCCGATTTGTAAACGTCCGAAGTTTTATCAATTATAATAATATCGGGTTTTCCGTAGTATTTATCAAAGTAAGCGGAAAGCGAGGTGAAGCTTGCCGTTGAGTCAAGATAGTTTGTGTTCGGCTTTAAATCGCTTTCAAGATAGTAGTAAACGGGGGAGCTGATACAGGTAATCGTTTCGTCGTTACCGTCCTTTACGCTCTCAAGCGTTTCTCTCATCTTTCCGTATTTCTCAATCTTTTCACTTTCATCGGGTATGCCTTTGAGCGCTCCGCTTTGGACAATCGCGTTGCACTTTAGAGGCTCAGTGCCGAGATAAGAGGAATAATACAGGTTGAAAACGTTCAGAAGAATTATCGCCGTACAGAAGTAACGCGCCGCAAGTCGGTAATTGACCTTTAGCTCGCTTTCCTTCAGTATATCTATTATTAGAAGAACGGCTACTATTCCCGCGGTCCTTGCACCTGA
>JAILGO010000081.1 GCA_024696725.1 Eubacterium sp.
ATATAAAGCGATACCGTACCGTACACTCCGCGGCCGAAGCCCGTGAGCTTAGTAAGCGAAACCATAAGTAAATTCTTGTTCGTAAAAACAAGCTTTATACTTTCAACGAGCGAAACCTTTTCGGTCGTATAGGGAACGCGCTCCTTGTTGTTCGCGAAGAATATCATTACGAAAATAATCATTCCGAGCGCGCAGACCGCCGTTGAAATAATCAGGTCGAGTCCCTGACCCTCGGCGTTTTTATACTGCTGCTGTCCCATAATCGCTTTCATTATAAGCGGCACAACGATAATTACTACCTGACCGCCCGACTGACCGACGGAGCGCAGGAACGAGGCGATTGAAATCGCGCTCGAGCGCTCGCTCGGATTCGGCGAGCAGAGAGCACCGAAGCAGTTAGCAGGGCTCTCAACCGCGCAGGAAACCGCGACGTAAAGCGAATAGACTACGAACATCCAGACTGTCGCGACCGTGAAATTCTTAGTATTCGGTGCAACGAACACGAGCATCGAAATAATTGCAAGCGGAAGCGCGCCGAAGCCTACCCACGGCTTAACCTTACCGAGAGGCGTCCTCGTTCTGTCGACGAGAATACCGATTACAAGCTCGCACACGGCGCCGATAAAGCCTGCAACGCCGAATACGCTCGTAACAAGCGCGGCAAGCTTTGCAGGGTCAAAGCCCTGTCCCTTGAACGCGAAGTCGGCGAAGAAGGTCATGGTATAGTCGGGCATCCAGCCTGTTAAAAGGGCGACGCCGAAGAGTCCTATACCGAAGGTGACAATCTCCGAGGGCTTCATATACTTCTTTACCGCAGGAGAGGCGTTTTCAGCCACGGCTACGGTTTTTTGCTTTGCCATAAACAAAACCCCTTTTCATAAATAATCAATTTATTATAACAAATTTATTTTTATATTACAATAAAAAAATAGGAACTGCCGTTAAAGGCAGTTCCCCGGATTATTGAATTTATTCATCCGTGATGACAGTCTGCGGAATGTGGACAGTCGGCGCACTTACAGCCGCAGGCGCCTATTCCCTTCTTCTTATCCTTTACAATTTTTCTTATCGCAAGAAAAACTATAAGCGCAATAACCGTTATCGTTAATACGGTTACAACGATATCGGGCATATTACCGTCCCCCCCTTACTTTTTATTTACCGTAAGATGATTTTCATTATATTTATTCTTACGAACAAGCATATAGCAGATAAACGCAAACGCCGCGACAGCCGCTATAATGCCGACAATATGGTTTTTAATATCTCCGGTGAAAAGGCAGCCGAACTGATATACAATCAGCGAAACGAGATAAGCAAAGCCGCACTGATAGCCGATTGCGAACCAGGTCCATTTAGCGTTATTCATTTCTCTCTTAATTGCGCCGATAGCCGCGAAGCACGGAGCGCAGAGAAGGTTGAAGATAAGATATGAATAGCCTGCGAGAGCGCCGTGTCCGCCGCTGAAGGTATTGAAGTCAGCCGCAAGCTTCGTCCAGATTTCGTCGCCGTTTTCAGCAAGCTCGCCGCCGAAGTGGTAAAGCTCTCCGAAGGTACCGACAACGTTTTCCTTAGCGATAAGTCCCGTTACCGCGGCAACGGCGGTTTTCCAGCTTCCCCAGCCGAGCGGAACGAAGAGCCACGCGAAGAGGTTGCCGATTTTTGCCATAAGGGAATTATCAATATCCTCAATCATACCGAATTTTCCGCCCTCAACGCCGAACGCAAGAAGGAACCAGACAACGATTGTTGAAAGAAGGATAACCGTACCCGCCTTTTTAATGAACGACCAGCCGCGCTCCCAGGTTGAGCGAAGCACCGTGCCGACTGTAGGAAGATGGTAAGCGGGAAGCTCCATAACGAAGGGCGCAGGGTCTCCCGAAAATCTCTTCGTTTTCTTAAGCATAATTCCCGATACGATAATTGCCGCAACGCCGATAAAATATGCCGAAGCCGCTACAAGTCCGCTTCCGCCGAAGAGAGCGCCTGCGATAAGACCGATAATAGGAAGCTTCGCGGAGCACGGAACGAAGGTCGTAGTCATAATCGTCATACGGCGGTCGCGCTCGTTTTCAATCGTTCTCGAAGCCATAACGCCGGGAATACCGCAGCCCGAGCCGATGAGCATCGGGATAAAGGACTTACCCGAAAGTCCGAAGTGACGGAAAATTCTATCCATAACGAAGGCAACGCGCGCCATATAGCCGCAGCCCTCAAGGAAGGCGAGCATAACGAAAAGAACGAGAATCTGAGGCACGAAGCCGAGAACCGCGCCGACGCCGCCTACGATACCGTCGTTAATAAGACCGAAGAGCCATTCGGGAATTCTCCCCTCAAGAAGAGTGCTTATCAGACCGGGAACCCACTCTCCGAAAAGCACGTCGTTCGTCCAGTCCGTAGCGAAGGAGCCGACGGTCTTCATAGCGATATAGTAAACGAGGAACATAACTACCGCAAATATCGGAAGTCCCCATATTCTGCTTGTAACTACCTTATCAATTTTATCGCTCGTTGAAAGCTTTCCCTTATTCGCTTTTATATAACAGGACTTTATAATCGAGCCTATGTAAACGTATCTTTCGTTTGTGATAATGCTTTCCGCGTCATCGTCGAGCTCGTCCTCGGCAGCCTTGATATCCTCTGAAATATGGTCAAGCTCCGCCTTGCTTATGTTCAGCTTTTCAATAACCTTTTCGTCGCTTTCAAAAAGCTTGATTGCATACCAGCGCTGACGCTCCTTAGGCATATCGTGAAGGAGTCTTTCCTCAATATGCGCGAGCGCGTGCTCAACTACGCCGCTGAAGGAATGCTGCGGCACGGTTGCCTCGCCCGAAGCCGCCTTTATTGCTGTGTTTGCAGCCTCTTCAATTCCCGTTCCCTTAAGCGCCGAAATCTCACAAACGGGGCACGCAAGTTGACGGGACAGCTCTTTCGTGTCGATTTTGTCGCCGTTTTTCTTTACAACGTCCATCATATTGATTGCAACGACAACGGGAATTCCGAGCTCAACGAGCTGGGTTGTAAGATAGAGGTTTCTTTCAAGATTCGTTCCGTCGACGATATTTATAATCGCGTCGGGCTTTTCGTCGATAAGATAGTCTCTCGCAACTATTTCCTCGATTGTATACGGTGAAAGCGAGTAAATACCGGGAAGGTCGGTAATCGTTACGTCGCTGTGTTTTTTCAGTTTACCCTCTTTCTTTTCTACCGTTACGCCGGGCCAGTTACCCACATACTGATTCGCGCCGGTCAGCGCGTTAAACAGAGTCGTTTTACCGCTGTTAGGGTTACCGGCAAGTGCAATTTTTATACTCATACTCTCTTTCCTTTCTCGGTTAGCTAAAGCTAACCCCAGTGTTAAAAAAATTATTCTACTTCAATTAATCCGGCGTCGTCCTTACGGATTGAAAGCTCGTAATCTCTTACGGTGATTTCAACGGGGTCGCCGAGCGGCGCAACCTTACGGACGAAAATCTCTACGCCCCTGGTAATACCCATATCCATAATTCTGCGCTTAAGCGCGCCCTCGCCGTGAATACGCTTTACCTTACAGGTATTGCCTACCTTAACATCCTTCAGCGTCATACTGTCTCCTCCTTATACATATATCTTCATTGCCATTTCTTTACTGATAGCAATGCGTGATTCCTTAACCTTAACTATAATATTACCGTTTTGCTCTGTAATCACGATAACCGTATCGCCGACGATAAAGCCGAGATTTTCAAGGTGCTTCTTTACCTCGGGCTTACCCGCTATCCTTTTTATAACGCCCTCGTTACCGTCGCCCAGAACACTTAGTGGTATCATTATTGCCTCCTTTAGTTAGCTTAAGCTAACCTTATGCCGAAAAAATTTGTTAGCCGTCGCTAACCATTTATATTATAGTTAGCGGCAGCTAACTTGTCAAGCGTTTTTTTATAAAAATTTCATATATAAAAAACGAACCCGCAGAAGCAGGTCCGTTTTAAAGCGCAGATAATTATTTAATAATTGTTCCCATTGTGTTAGGAGCCATACCGGCTGCATTAGCCTCGTCGGTATCAATGTGCATAGCGAGCGCATACTTTTCGGATACGCGTACAACTACGTCGCCGAACACAAGGCTTCTCTCGTTAGCCGTCGGGATTTCTACGGAAACGATTTCGCCGTTTGTAAGTCCGAGCGCCTCCGCGTCGGCGGGAGTAGCGTGGATATGACGCTTAGCGGCGATTACGCCGTGGTCAATTTCTATTTCACCGCAGGGACCTACGATTTTACACGAGCCCGTACCGGCGAGGTCGCCGCTCTCTCTTACGGGAGCGTTAACGCCGATTGAGCGGGCGTCGGTAAGCGAAAGCTCTACCTGAGTTTCGGGGCGGACGGGACCGAGAATCGAAACCGCGGGAAATTCGCTTTTAGCGCCGATAACCTTAACTCTTTCCTCGCAGGCGAACTGACCGGGCTGTGAGAGCCATTTTTTAACGGTAAGCTCATATCCCTTGCCGAAAAGAATTTCAAGGTGCTCCTGTGAAACGTGAACGTGACGAGCGGAAATTTCCACTAAAACCTGATTAGCCATTTTTATTCCTCCGAATTAAATTATTTACCTGCCTATTTTATAACAAATAAGATTGTTTTTCAACCATAAATTTGATATAATTTAAAAGTAATTGAAAAGGAAGTGAAGCTATGACGCTCGACGAGCTTGAAATCAAATGTAAGGAATGTAAAAAATGCGCCCTTTGCGAAGGCAGGACGAATCTTGTTTTCGGTATAGGAAAAAAGGACGCCGACATAATGCTTATAGGCGAGGGACCCGGCGAAAACGAGGATTTACAGGGCGAGCCCTTCGTCGGACGAAGCGGAAAGCTCCTCGATAAATTCCTTGAGAGCATCGACCTTTCGCGCAATAAAAACGTATATATCGCCAATATGGTTAAATGCCGTCCGCCTCAGAACCGCGACCCGAAGCCCGAGGAGCAGGATATGTGTATTGAATGGCTCCGCGAGCAGTTTAAGATTATCCGTCCGAAGCTTATTATCTGCGTCGGCAGAATTTCGGCGCAGAGGCTTATATCCCCTGATTTCAGGGTAACAAAACAGCACGGCGAATTTATTGAGAAAAACGGCGTGCTTATGATGGGAACGTTTCACCCTGCGGCGATACTGCGAAATCCGAACAACAAGGAGCTTGCGTTTCAGGACTGGCTTAAGGTAAGGGATAAAATAGAGGAGCTGAATATTGAGATATAGAAAAAGGGACTGCAACGCAGTCCCTTAAATATTTATTACTTTCTCTTGATGCCCTTTGAGCTCTCAAGGAATTCGTCGGATGCCGGATAGTGGTTCTTATAGGAAATGTTAAGGCTTGCGCTCTTATCCTTAATAACCGCGATAGAAGCATGAGTTACGTTAACTACGGAAATCATTTCGTAATCGCCTTCTACGATTTCTTTAGTCTTGGTATCAATCTTAACGATACCCGTGCCGCCCTTATAAGTTACCTTAACGTTTTCGTCAGCGCCGCCCTGAGTAAAGGATACCATATCAATCTGAGCTACGACGCCGCCGATATCGCCGAGAACCTCAAAGAAGCGTCCCTGTGAGTCCTCGCCTCTTACCGCCATTTCGGCAGCCTTGGGCTGAATACCGATTGTAATCGTTCCGTCGCCGTTATCCTTAACGAAGCAGGCGAGAACGTCCTCAGCCGTGAAGTGAGAGGTTCTGAAATCCCAGTCGTTTTTCTTGTGCTCGTCTTCGCCGTTATTGTCAAGGTCGGGGTTTCTGTTATAACAGGGAACGAGACCGTAAGGAGTCGGGTTGAACATACTGTCCATAATGCTCGGTACGAGGTTATTAACGATAGAGTTAGCCTTGCCGTCAATCATAACGTCACCGATTTCCATCTTCTCTTCGCCGAGTAACTTATAATAAGTTACGGTGTTTCCGCCTTCTGTATATTCAGCAGTTAACGACTTTGTATAGTTATAAGCCTCAACGTAGTAATTAACAACGTCCTCAACGCTTGCGAATTCTACTCCGCCGTAGGTTCCTGCTTCGAACTGAGCTTCAAGTACGACCGGGTCTTCATTACCTGCGCCGCCTTCTTCTCCGCCTTCGGCACCGCCCTGAGCGCCGCCGTTTTTCCAGTCGCCCGACTTAACTTCATTTATAGCCTTGATTGTACCGTTAGTAACGTAGTTGATTTTTGCACAGCCTGCAAAAGAAGCAACGAACGCTGCAACAAGGGCTAAACAAAGAACTGCCTTTAAAACTTTTTTCATAGTTGGGAATCCCCTTTCAAAGATAAATATGACTTTTACCTCACGGCAAAAGAAAACATTACATATTAAATTTATTATAAATTCACAAAAAAGTCAATAGTAAATCATAAATAATTTATAAAAGATTCCGCCGTCCGCTTGATTTTATGGTTGTTAAAACGTATTTATTGTGGTATAATCAGCACAGACAGAAAAGGAGGTATTTCTATGAGATGTACAAACTGCGGTTGCGAAAACGATGACAACCTGTATATATGCCAGAACTGCGGCTCACCGCTTTACAGCGAGGACGAGCCCGTTAAAACCGACGACGCCACCAAGGTTTTCGGTATACCCGAGGGAGAAAAGACTCCTCCCGTAAGGAGTAACAGCGAGCGCCTTGAAAGAGAGCGCGAGGAAGCTAAGAAAAAGCAGCAGATTATTATTATCGTCGTGCTTGCCGTCGTATTCATTGCTATCGTTGCGGGTATAATTATCGCCATTGCAAGAGGTAATAACAAAACGCCCGAGACTCCCGTTCCGAGCGTTACAGTTACTCAGGAAATTGAAACGACGACGGAAAAGACGACTGCGGCAACTACTACGACGACCACCGAGCCGACGACGACTACTACGACGACTACAACAACTACTACAACGACCACGGAAGCGGTTAAGACCTTTGACGTAACCACCACGGCTAACGACGGCGGCGAAACAGAGGGAGACGGAAGCTACGAGCTCGGGGAAAACTGTACGGTTATAGCGCGTCCCGACGACGGCTACAGCTTCGACGGCTGGTACAAGAGCGGCAAAAAGGTATCAAGCAACACGGCTTACACCTTCACCGTTACGGATAACACCACGCTTCAGGCGGTATTTACAATAATTAACGAAGAGCCTGTTGAAGACGGAGGAGTAGACACTATTGACGACGAAAACTAATCCGCGCGCTTCAAGGGCTAAGGCGCTGTTTTTCGAGGGCTATAACTGCTCGCAGGCAGTCGCCGTCGCGTTTTCCGATTTAATCGGGCTTGACGAAAAAACCGCGGCAAGACTTGTAAGCGGCTTCGGCGGCGGAATGGGCAGGCTCAGAGAGGTCTGCGGCAGCTTTTCCGGCGTCGTGTTCGTATTAAGTATTCTCTACGGATACGACGAAAAACGCGATAACGAGGGAAAAAAGGAGCTCTATAAAATTATTCAGGAGCTTTCAGCTGAATTCGAAAGAGCTAACGGCTCGATAGTTTGCCGCGAGCTTTTAGGACTTGATATTAAGGGTGCGGATTCGCCCGTTCCCGAGGAGAGAACGCTTGAGTATTACAAAAAGCGTCCCTGTCCCGATATAATATATTCCGCGGCAAAAATTTTAGAAGATTACATAAACAAAAGGGAGTCGTAACGACTCCCTTTAAATTTTGCTTATTTCAAGAATTCCTCAACTGTTTTCACTACGCCGTCGGCGCACAGACCGAACTGCTTTAATAAATCCTTAGCGGGACCGGAATGTCCGAATTCGTCGTTAACGCCGATACGCTTAACGGGAGTCGGGCATTTTTCGCTCAGCGCAGAGCATACAGCCTCGCCGAGACCGCCGATAATACTGTGCTCCTCGACGGTTACAACCTTACCCGTTTTCTTCGCGGAGGCGATAATAAGCTCCTCGTCGAGCGGCTTGATTGTAGCGATATTGATAATCTCTGCGTCGATACCCTTATCGGCAAGGATTTTACCCGCCTCTATAGCCTCGGCAACCATTAAGCCGTTAGCTACGATTGTAACGTCCTTACCCTCGCGGATTACCTCGCCCTTACCGATTTCAAACTTATAGTTTTCGTCGTGGAATACGGGTACGGCAAGACGTCCGAAGCGGAGATATACGGGTCCCTCATAAGCGTAAGCAGCCTTAACCGCCTGCTTTGCCTCAACGTCGTCGGCGGGACAGATTACGACCATACCGGGAATTGAGCGCATAAGCGCAAAGTCCTCGCAGCACTGATGTGAAGCGCCGTCCTCGCCTACGCTGATACCCGCGTGAGTTGCGCCGATTTTTACGTTAAGGTGAGGATAACCGATTGAATTTCTTACCTGCTCAAAGGCTCTGCCTGCCGCGAACATAGCGAAGCTTGACGCGAAGGGTACGAGTCCCATTGTCGCAAGTCCTGCCGCCGCACAGACCATATTAGCCTCTGCGATACCGCAGTTGATGTGGCGCTCGGGATACGCCTTTTTGAATATACCCGTTTTCGTTGCAGCCGAAAGGTCGGCGTCGAGAACGACAAGCTTATCAGCGCCCCCGGCGGCAAGCTCCTTAAGAGCGTTACCGTAGCTTTCGCGCGTTGCAATATTCTTTACTTCTGCCATACCTTACGCCTCCAGTTCCTTCATTTTAGCATTGAGCTCGTCCATAGCGATTTTATATTCCTCGTCGTTGGGAGCTTTACCGTGCCAGCCGACCTCGTTTTCCATATAGGAAACGCCGAGGCCCTTAATTGTTTTCATAATAATTGCGAAGGGCTTATCCTTAACGGTACGGAATTTTTCAAAAGCCGTCTCAAGCTCGTCGAAATCGTTACCGTTAATAACGGCAACCTCAAAGCCGAAGGCTCTCATTTTTTCGTCAATCGGCTCGGCGCTCATAACGTCCTCGCACTTACCGTCAATCTGGAGTCCGTTACTGTCAATAATTACGCAGAGGTTGTCAAGCTTATACTGAGCGGCGAACATAAACGCCTCCCAGACCTGACCCTCCTCGATTTCACCGTCGCCGAGAAGCGTATAGACGTTAATATCCTTACCGAGATATTTTGCGCCCTTTGCCATACCCGCAGCGGCGCTTACGCCCTGACCGAGAGAGCCCGTTGACATATCAATACCGGGTACGGTATTCATATTCGGGTGTCCCTGAAGGTAAGAGTCGATTTTACGAAGCGTTTTAATGTCTTCTACGGGGAAGAAGCCCTTATAAGCGAGCGCGCTGTAAAGACCGGGAGCGCAATGGCCTTTGGAAAGCACGAAGCGGTCTCTGTCCTCCCATTTAGGCTCTTTCGGGTTATAGCGCATCTCTTTTCCGTACAGATAGGCAAAGACCTCGGCTGCGGAAAGCGAGCCGCCCGGATGTCCCGCCTTTGCGTTATAAGTGCCTTCGATTATTCCCATTCTTATCTGAGTGGCAAAAATTTCAAGCTCTTTTTTAAGTTCAGAATTCATAAGCATTCTCCTTTATTTAGTTAATAATATTGTATCAAATAACACGGAAGTATGCAATATAAAATTAAAAAACCGACTCACAAAGGCTGTGAGTCGGTTTTTCGGTATTAATCTATCTTAGTATAGAAAACGCTGAGCACGGTTTCCATTACGCTGTCCTCGTCGGGATAGAATTCGGCGTGGACTATACCGGGCTTAAGCGGGTCCTTCGCAGCCTTCATTTCGCCCTCGATTGTATAGGTCTCGAAATCGGTCACTCCCTTCTGAAGAAGAAGCGAGCCGATAAAGGTTGCGTTACTCAGCGTAAGATTTGTATTAGAGTACGGTACGGCGGTATTGTAAAGATTAGGAATAGTCGAGAAGTTGCTCAGAACCGCGGGAAGCGCCTGCGCCGCGTACGCCTTGACATACTGCACCTGACGCTGAGTTCTGTTAAGCGACGCCTCTACGTCGTCCATACTTCTTGTTCTTACATAGGCTTCCGCCATATCGCCCTTAAGCGTTACCTCGTCGCCGACCTTTACTCCCATCTCGGGGAACGGATAGAGAGAGTTGTTTATTTTAACTCCGCCTATCGCGTCGTTAAGCGGCGCGATACCGTCGAGGTCAAGGGCGTAGTATTTCTGAATCGGAACGTTATAGAGGATACGGCTCATGGCGTCAATCGTGCTTTCACAGCTCTTTACGCCGCCGTCGCCGTAAGAATACGCAAGACAGAGCTGAGCAGACTGTGAATTCAGAAGCACGCCGCTGTCGGGGCTATAGATATCAATATCTATCATTGTATCACGGGGAATAGCGATAACCTTCGTCTTACCCGTTTTTATATCTACGGTAACCACAATATCGGCGTCCGCCGCTCCGACGAAATCCGTTTCATCAACGGTTTCAAGCTTTCTCTGGTCAACGCCGAGAAAGCCGAGAGCCACAACGTCGGGGTTAAAGCGGTAGGTGTGTCCCTTATACTCAACCGTTTCGTGATACGCTGTACCCGAAACGTCGGTCATTACGTCCTTTTTTCCCATCTCACGGTAAACGAAGAAGCCGACAACCGCAACGCTGAGCGCAAGAAGTATCGCTATAATAATACCGATAGCAATCTTCGCGGTAACGGGAAGCTTACTTTTCTTTTTTCTCCTCGAATGACCGTGGCTGCTCTTTGACGAGCTGCTGTGTGACGAATGATGATGGTGATGGTGATGGTGGTGATGGTGACTGCTGTGCGAGCCGTCGGAAGAATGGCTGTGGTGGTGCTCCGTGCTTTCGTTCCCGGAAGCGGAAGGCGCAGCGACACGAGCCGGAGCTTCTTCCTTAGTAACGATATTGAATTCCTCCCCGGGCTGAGACGCTCCCGTTATTTCAAGGAGGTCGCTGTCGCCCGTGTTACTTAAATTAGGGTCAATCGGTTTTTTCATTTTTTACTAATACTCCGCAAACTAAATATCTGTTATTAGGCTGATAGGTAATACAGGTAGACAGGATAACTATTTTATCCGAGGTATTAAGCGGCTTGTCTAAATCTTCGGCAACGTTTTTAACGGTTGAATACGGGTTGCCGAGCATATACAGGAAGTCGCCGAATACAGTGTTATCCTGAAAATCAAAGCTGTTCATTATATGCCTGTCGTCATATTTGAACGCCGAAACTATCTTATAGGTGCGTTTTGAATCGGGGGTAAAGATATAGAAGTATCTGTGCCTGGCGAAGAACTCCGAATCCTCGAAGTTATGAAGCGTGGTAAACATCGTGTCGCCGTAGCCGTTATGTCCGTAGATAAGAGTTACGCGGTCCTTAAAGGATTTAGTATTACACATCTGGGTATAAACCGCGCCGCTTGAGCTCCACGACTTGTCATAAGCGGAATGCTTAAGATAGAAATCGTCGCTTACCGCGCTCTGAACGACGGGATGGTCGACCTTTGTTCCGGGGACCTTAAGCCATGCGTAAATCTCGGGATTCTGTTTCTGAAGCTCGTTGAAATCAACGGGATTCTTTACGGACTTTTCGGTCGCGCTTTCGGTAACCGTTACGGTTACGGTAGTGGTTTCGGGAGCTTTCTGCTTTTCCGCATACATTGAGTAAAGCTGAAATCCCGTAAAAGCAGCGCCGAAAGCTATAAGAAACAGCGCTAATATAATCAGTCCGCGCTTTTTGTTATTTTCGTTACTGTTTTCCGACATATTTATCTCCATAGAAAAAAGCCCATAACATAAGTTACGGGCTTTCAGCTCATAAAATTATTCAGCGTCTTCCTTCTTCTTAAGAGCGGTAAGAATAGCTGCGCCTGCGCCCATTGCTGCTATACCTGCAGCGGAAGCAGCGCCTGTCTTAGGTGACTTTTTATCCTCGTTCTTCTTTGTGGTTTCGGCTGTGGTGTCCTCAGGCTCTCTGACGATAGCGTTAGCAACAACCTCGCCGTCATAGGTATCGTAAACGAGAATTGTAATCGCGTCGCCCTTTTCCTTAACGATTTCGTAGTCGATTCCCTCTTTCATACCGGGGAATTCCCATCCGATGAGCTCGCCGTCGCCGTCGTAAGTGAAAGTAATCTTTCTCGGGTTTTCGGGGTCTCTCTCATAAGAAATATCGGTTGAAGTTTTACCGTTTACTTCAAGAACGATTTTATTCTGCTTGGTAGTGGACTCAATGCTTCCTACGCCGCCTGCAGCAAATGCGTTAACGCTTGCAACGCCTACGGAGAGAAGCATTACGAGTGAAAGAATAATTGAAAGAGCTTTTTTCATGATATACACCTCAAATACTTTGGATAATAATCCACTATAATTAATCAAATAGATTATAGCATATTGATTATTGTTTGTAAAGAAGTTTTTTTAAAAAGTTATTATACCTGATTTCAGAGGCGAAAACTAAGTCAGCTGCGCCTTGCCCGTACAGAGCTCGTAGTATCTTCCCTTTTGTTCAAGAAGGCTGAAATGGTCGCCGCGCTCAATGATTTCGCCGTTCTCAAGAACCATAATCGCGTTTGAATTTCTTACGGTTGAAAGTCTGTGAGCAATAACGAACACGGTTCTTCCTTCCATAAGTCTGTCCATACCGTGTTCAATATGAGCCTCGGTTCGCGTATCGACCGACGAGGTAGCCTCGTCAAGCACCATAACGGGCGGGTCCGCGACTGCCGCTCTCGCGATTGCAAGAAGCTGGCGCTGGCCCTGAGAAAGATTTTCGCCGTCGCCCGTAATTTCGGTTTCGTAGCCTTTTTCAAGATGTCTTATAAACGAGTGAGCAGAGGCAAGCTTAGCCGCCGCAATACACTCCTCGTCCGTAGCGTCGAGCCTTCCGTAACGGATATTGTCCATAATCGTACCCGTGAAAAGATGGGTATCCTGAAGCACCATCGCAAGCGATTTTCTCAGGTCGTCCTTCTTTATACGCTTAATGTCGATTCCGTCGTAGGTAATAGCGCCCTCCTGAATATCGTAGAAGCGGTTTACGAGATTTGTAATCGTCGTTTTTCCCGCTCCCGTCGAGCCGACGAAGGCGATTTTCTGAGACGGCTTTGCGTAAAGGCTGATATCCTTAAGCACCGTCTTTCCCTCAACATAGGAGAAGGTAACGTTTTCAAACACTACCTTTCCCTCAACGGGGATTCTCTTATCTCCGTCGAGCCAGAACCAGCGCTTGCCGCTTTCGTCCCTTTCCTCGCAGAGAGTTACCGTACCGTCGTCGACCTCGCTGTCCATATCCATAATTTCAAACACTCTCTCGGCGCCCGCAAGAGCCGAGAAAATATTGTTCATCTGGTTCATTATCTGGTTAATCGGCTGAGTGAACTGCTTAAGCGAGTTAAGGAAGGTAAAGAAGGTTCCTATACTGATAGCCGACTTAAGCACAAGAAGAGCGCCAATCAGGGTTACGGTAGCGTACGAGGCGTTATTAATGCCCGTTGAGCAGGGTCCCATTATACCCGAATAAAAGCTTGAATCCGCCGCCGCCTTACGATAATTTTCGTTAAGCTCGTCGAACTCGTTTTCGGCGGTGCTTTCGTGGTTAAAGACCTTAACGACCTTCATACCCTCGACGGTTTCTTCGATATTTCCGTTCATTTTTCCGAGCGCCGCCTGCTGAAGCTTGTAATACTTACGGGTACGCTTGGCGATTCGCGTTGAGGTCACGAGCATTATTACAAGGAACACGAACGCGACGAGAAACAGCCTCCACTCGAGGCGCAGAAGCATAATTATATAGCCTATGAACATACAGACAGCCGATACCATCTGAACAATCGACTGCTCAAGCATCATCTGGATATTATCGACGTCATTTGTAAAACGGCTCATAACCTCGCCGTGAGTCTGAGAGTCGAAGTAGCGAAGCGGCAGAGTCTGAAGATGGTCAAAAAGCTCTTTTCTTATCGTATTCGTTGCGGTATACGAGAGCTTAACCATAATCCTCGCCTGAATAAAGGTAAACAGCGACGCGCCGACATAGAGCGAGGAAACGATTATAAGATTTTTTGCGAGAAGTTTAATTCCCTCGGTCTTAAAGGTTCCCGCTTTTATGGTCTGAGCTACGCCGTCAAGAATAGGTCTCAGCCAGTAGGACGCGCCGACGGAGCAGACCGTGCTCAGAAGAAGCGAGCCGAAAACTATAACAAGAAACAGCTTGCGCCGTCCGAAATATTCAAGAATTCTCAGTATTGTTTTACGGGCGTTTTTAGGCTTGACTACGCCCGGATTTCTTCCACCGGGTCCCGGCATTACTCCTGCACCCCCTTCTGCTGAGTTTCATAGATTTCTCTGTAAATCTCATTATTTTCAATCAGCTCTTCGTGGGTACCCTCTCCCCTGAGCTCGCCGTCGTCGATTACAAGAATCTTATCGGCGTCCTTAACGGAGGAAATACGCTGAGCGATAATAAACACCGTGGTGTCCTCAAATTCGTTATAAAAGCTGTCGCGGATTTTAGCCTCTGTTGCGGTATCGACCGCAGAGGTACTGTCGTCGAGAATAAGAATTTTCGGGTTCTTAATCATTGCTCTCGCGATACAGAGTCTCTGCTTCTGTCCGCCCGAGAGATTAAGTCCGCCCTGGGATAAGTCGGTATCGTATCTGTCGGGCTGCTCGTTTACAAAGGCGTCAGCCTGAGCCGACTTACAGGCGTTAATAATCTCCTCGTCGGTGGCGTCAGGCTTACCCCAGCGGATATTTTCTTTTATACTGCCCGAAAAGAGAACGTTTTTCTGAAGCACTACGCCGATAATATCGCGAAGCGCCGTCAGGTCGTACTCTCTTACGTCGACTCCGTCGACGAGCACGCTTCCCTCGTTAACGTCGTAAAGACGCGGAATAAGATTAACAAGGCTTGACTTTCCGCAGCCCGTCGAGCCGATAATTCCGATTACCGAGCCCGCCTCGGCGGTAAAGTTTATATTTTTCAGCACGCGGTCATTTTCTATATATCCGAAGGACACGTTATTGAATTCTACCCTGCCCTTTGAGCTTTCGGGCACGAAGGGCTTTTCGGGGTTTTTAATATCAATTTCCTCGTCGAGCACCTCAACCACACGGTCGCCGCAGGCTTTAGCTCTCGCAACCATAATGAACATCATGGAAACCATCATAATATTCATAAGTACCTGAACTATGTAGTTAGCGAATACGGAAATTTCGCCGACGTCCATTTTACCCGCGTAGGCGTCGTTTGCGCCTTTATAGTAGACGTAAATAATAATTCCGTTTAACATCAGCATAAGCACGGGCATAATCGAAACTACGAGTCCCGCGGCGGTTGCGCCCATTTTCGCGAGGTCGTCGGACGCGTCGTGGAACTTATCCTTTTCCCTGTCCTCGCGGACGTACGCCTTTACTACTCTTATACCGATGAGGTTTTCCTGAACGACGCGGTTAACGTTATCAATTTTTTTCTGCATTTTCTGGAAAAGCGGGAAGCCGATTTTAAGTCCGACCGCGACGAGAACTCCCACGAAGGGAAGCACGACGGCGAGAAGAAGCGAAAGCCTCGGGTTGATTCTTATCGCCATAACCGCCGCAACGATTAACAGAGCGGGCGCTCTGAACAGCATACGGAGTCCGAAAAGAAGAGTATTCTGGATAGCCGTAATATCGTTAGTCATACGGGTTGTAAGCGACGAGGTAGAGAACCTGTCGATATTTTTAAACGAGAAATCGCTTATCTTTTTATATACGTCTTTTCTGAGTCTGTACGAAAATCTCTGAGCCGCAACGGACGAAGCCTTCATGGTACAGATACCGCCCGCGAGACCGATAAGCGCAAGTAAAAACATACCGAGTCCGAACCTGATTATCATAGCGGAATCGGCGTTTCCGCCCTCGACGTTCTTATGGAGAAGCTCCGCAAGCTTCGGCATCGAAAGCTCGCACGCAGCCTCGATTATCATACCCGAGCCCGATACCGCGCAGAGCAGCCAGAGTCCTTTCATATATTTTGAAAGCTTTTTAATCAAACCATCACTTCCCGTAAACTTCAGTACATTAATACAATATTATATCACATTACGATAATATTTGTACAGAGTAATTATTGATAATAGAAAAATATTATGCTAAAATATTTAAAACAGAGGAGTATGGGTATGAACTATAATTTATGCGATTACAACGTAATTAACAGCCTTTTGAAAAAGCACGGATTTAAGTTTTCAAAGGCGCTCGGTCAGAATTTCATTATCGACGGCGACATCTGTCCCGAAATGGCTCAGGCACTCGGCGCCGATAAAAAGACGGGAGTGCTTGAAATCGGACCGGGTATCGGCGTACTTACGAAGGAACTCTGTAAGCGCGCGGGTAAGGTCTGCGCCGTTGAGCTTGATAAAAGGCTCTATCCCGTATTAGCCGAAACGCTCGGCGATTACCCGAACTTTGAGCTTGTAGAGGGCGATATAATGAAGCTCAACCTGAGGGAGCTTATATCGGAAAAATTCAGAGGCTGCAGCAGCGTAAAAATCTGCGCCAATCTTCCCTATTACATAACCTCGCCCGTCATTATGCTTCTTCTTGAAAGCAGGCTCGACGTTGACGAAATCGTTGTTATGGTACAGCGCGAGGCGGCTGAAAGGCTCTGCGCCGAGGCAGGCACGAGAGAGTGCGGTGCAGTAAGCGCGGCGGTACAGTATTACGGAAGGGCTGAAATACTTTTCGGCGTCGGACGGGAATGCTTTATGCCGTCGCCGAAGGTTGACAGCGCGGTAATACGGATTACGCCTTACAGCGAGCCGCAGTATAAGGTTAAGGACGAAAGGGCGTTGTTTGCGCTGATAAAGGCTGCGTTTTCTCAGAGGAGAAAGACGGCGGTAAACTCAGTATCCGCAACTGTCGGAATACCGAAGGAGCGCGTTTTAAGTGCGCTTGAAAGCCTCTCTCTCGACGCAAATATAAGGGCTGAAAAGCTTACAATGGAGGACTTCGCTAAGCTAAGCGAAATACTATTTGACAATGAAGGATAACACGCTTGTATTCAGCGATTATAAAATACCGAAGGCGGTCGCGACGCTTGCGCTTCCGTCGATGCTCGGTATGCTGATAAACATAATCTACAATCTCGCGGACACTTTTTTCGTAGGACAGACGGGAGACGCGAATCAGGTGTCCGCAGTTTCGGTCGCGATGCCGCTCTTTCTCTTTTTCCTCGCGATAGGTAACCTTTTCGGAGTCGGCGGCTGCGCGTTCATAAGCCGCTCGCTCGGCGAGGGAAAACGCGAAAAAATCAAGACGATATCGTCGTTTTGTATTTATACGGGAATAGGCGTTGCGGTTATAGTTTCCGTTCTTTTTCTTATATTCAGGCGACGCGTTCTCTATCTTGTAGGCGCGTCGGATAACAGTATCGACTTCGCGTGCGACTATCTTTTTTACATTGCGCTCGGCTCGCCGTTTATAGTTACTTCAATTTCGGTTTGTAACCTTATAAGAGGCGAGGGCGCGGCAAGACAGTCTATGCTCGGTATGGTCATAGGTCAGCTCGTAAATATCGTACTCGACCCGATATTCATTCTTCACAGCGGCGATAAGCTTTTCGGCTTCCGTCTTCCGTTCGGATTAGGTCTCGGAGTCGCGGGAGCGGCGATTGCCACCGTACTCGGAAACATCGTATCCGTTTTATTCTTTTTAAACTATTTCCTTCGCGGAAAATCTATCCTTTCAATCACGCCGAAGCGTTATTCGGCAAAAAGCGGAATAGTTAAGGGCGTTATCGGCGTAGGCGCGCCCGCCGCGCTCACGAACCTTTTAATGAGCCTTTCAAATATTGTTATAAATATGTTCCTTTCTCACTACGGCGACGAGGCGGTCGCGGCTATGGGCGTTGCAATGAAGGCTAATATGCTCGTAGTTATGCTTCAGCTCGGTCTTGCTCAGGGGGTTCAGCCGCTCGTAGGCTATTGCTACGGCGCGAAAAACTATGAGAGAATGAAAAAGGCTATACGGTTTTCGGTTCTCTGTAACGTCGTAATAGGAACGACGCTTACGGTTATATACTTTTTCGCGCGGCGGCAGGTTATCGGCTCGTTTATCGACAACCCCGCGGTTATCGGCTACGGCGTAAAAATGCTTACGGCGCTTATGAGCTCGGGTCCCGTGCTCGGTATTCTGTTTATAATCAATTTCTCGTTTCAGGGAATGGGAAAGGGTATGCAGTCCCTGCTTCTCGCAATCGGACGTCAGGGCTTCGTTTATCTTCCCATGCTGTTTATTATGGACTCGCTTATCGGGCTCGAGGGCATTATCTGGGCTCAGCCTGCGGCGGACTACGTATGTATCGTCGCAAGCGTTATAATGTTCGGGGTGATTGTAAAAAAGCTTGAAAAACAAAATGAGGAAGAAAGCTATGACAACTGATTCATTCACAAAACGCGTTCCGCTTAAAAGCACGAAGCTCAGCGACTCTTTCTGGAGTAAGAAGCAGAGGCTTGTAAAAGACGCGGTTATTCCCTATCAGTACGAGGCGCTGTGCGA
>JAILGO010000094.1 GCA_024696725.1 Eubacterium sp.
GACGGAAAAATCAATATTTGTTAAACTGTATAATAATATATATTAAAATAATAAAATATTTATTATTTTGTATATTGAATAACTACCTGCGATTTGATATAATAAATTCTATTATGGGTAAGTATAAGCGGGAGGTGAAAACGTGTCTGTTGAGATTCATAAAGTGACCGAGGCGGAGCTTAACGAGCAGAGGGCTTACGGCGAGCGCGTAAAGGCTCTTACGGCTGACAGATACGCCTCACAGCCCGCGGCGTGCGTCGTGACCTACGGCTGTCAGCAGAACGTCGCCGACAGCGAGAGAATTCAGGGTATGCTTTCGGAAATGGGCTATACCTTAACCGAGGAAAGACAGGGCGCGAAGCTTATTATTTTCAATACCTGCGCCGTGCGCGAGCACGCCGAGGATAGAGTTTTCGGAAATGTCGGCGCGCTGAAAAAGTACAAGCTTAAAAACCCCGACGTTATTATAGCGCTTTGCGGCTGTATGATGCAGCAGAAGCATATCGCCGAAAAAATCAAGAATTCTTTTCCGTTTGTCGATTTGGTATTCGGTACCCACGTCGTTCACCGTCTGCCCGAGCTTCTCTATACCGCGCTGACGAGAAGAAAGCGCGTGTTCGAGCTTCCCGACAGCGACGGCGTTATCGCCGAGGGACTTCCCGTAATCCATAAGGACGGAGCGAGAGTTTTCCTTCCGATAATGTACGGCTGTAATAATTTCTGTACCTACTGTATAGTGCCTTACGTAAGAGGCCGCGAGAGGAGCAGGGAAGCCGACGATATCGAAAGGGAATTCAGAGAGCTCGTCGCTTCGGGCTGTAAGGAGATAATGCTCCTCGGTCAGAACGTCAATTCCTACGGAAAGGATTTGAAGCCCGCCGTAAGCTTTTCGGAGCTTTTAAGACGGCTGAACGATATTGAGGGCGACTTCCGTATTCGCTTTATGACGAGTCACCCGAAGGACTGCACGAAGGAGCTTATCGAAACAATGGCGCGGTGTGATAAGGTTGCCGAGCATCTCCACCTTCCGTTTCAGAGCGGTAATAACCGCGTGCTTAAGGCTATGAACAGAGGCTATTCGCGCGAGCATTATCTCAGCCTTATAAATTACGCGAAGGAGCTTATGGGCGATTCGCTTTCGGTTACAAGCGATATTATCGTCGGTTTTCCGGGCGAAACCTATGAGGAATTTCTCGATACGGTTTCTCTCGTTAAGGAGCTCGGAGCCTCCTCGCTGTTTACCTTTATCTATTCGCCGAGAGAGGGAACGCCCGCAGCGAAGCTTGACGACCCCGTGAGCTACGAGGAAAAATCGAAGTGGCTGCGCGAGCTGCTTGAAGTACAGGAAAAGGTATCCGCCGAGCAGATGGCGCTGAATAAGGGAAAAACCTTTAAGTGCTACGTGTACGGAAAGGGTAAATTAGGAGATAATTATCTTGCCGCGAGAACCGACGGTAATTTGATTATAGAATTTGAGGGCGGCGAAAGGCTTATCGACACGTTTCAGGATATAACGGTAACCGAGCCGCTGACCTACGTTATGAAAGGTGAAATTAAAAAATTATAATTCGGAGGAAATTACTATGAATCTGGAAAAGACATTAAGAGAACTCGGAAAAGAAATTCAGGCTGACCCGAGATACGTAGCTCTTAAAGAGGCTGCCGCCGCTAACGATAAGGACGAGGAGCTTCAGAAGCAGATGCAGGAGCTTCAGCTTATCACCCTTAAGTATCAGCAGGAAATGGGCAAGGGCGACGAGGCTGACAGCGAAAAGCTTGAGGAGCTTCAGAAGGATTATCAGAAGCTTTACGGCGAGCTTATGGAAAGAGAGTCTATGGTTAACTATTCAGCCGCAGCTAAAGAGGTTGAGGAAATGGCTCAGTATATTACGGGTATGATGGGACTGTTCTTTGACGGTCAGGACCCCGAAACCTGTGAAATCCCGCCCGCAGACTGTACCCATAACTGCGCTACCTGCGGAGGCTGCTGATAACTTTTATCACAGAACACTCTTAAGAGGAGAACAAAATGGCGAAAAAACGCGAGCTGTCACCTATGATGCAGCAGTATTTTCAGGTTAAAAAAGAATATCCGGGCGTGATTTTGTTCTTCCGTCTCGGCGACTTTTACGAAATGTTTTTCGACGACGCAAAAACCGCGGCGAAGGAGCTTGACCTCGTCCTTACGGGAAGAGACTGCGGGCTTGAAGAGCGCGCGCCGATGTGCGGCGTTCCGTTTCACAGCGCCGACAGCTATATCGCGAAGCTCGTTTCACGCGGCTATAAGGTAGCTATCTGCGAGCAGACCGAGGACCCGAAGGCGGCGAAGGGAATAGTAAGGCGCGACGTTATCCGCGTTGTTACTCCCGGTACGGCGCTTGAAAGCAGTATTCTCGACGAGGGAACGAATAACTACCTCTGCGCAATCTGTAAAAGAGAGAACGAAACGGGACTCTGCTTTGCCGACGTTTCAACGGGCGAGTTCCATATCACCGTCGCCGGCAGGGATAACGAGGAGGAGAGCATTATAAACAGCCTCTCCGCCTACTCCCCTAAAGAGCTTCTTTTAAGTCCTTCGGCGGCTTCGCTCGACGGCGTAATTAAATTCGCTGACGTAAGGCTTAACGCTTCGGTTGAAACGCTTGACGAAGCCGTGTTCGATTTCGACGCTTCGGCTGAGCTTGTTATAGAGACTATGAAGCGCGACGAAATTTCGTCTCTCGGTATAGGTCACAGCAAGGCTGCGGTCTGCGCTCTCGGAGCGGTTATCTATTATCTCCGCGAAACCCAGAAAACCGACGAGCTTGAAACGCCGAGCGAGATAGAGTTTTACGAGGGCGACGATTATATGGCTCTCGATTTGAGCGCGAGAAGAAATCTCGAGCTTACTAAATCAATGATGACGGGCGATAAAAAGCATTCGCTTCTCTGGATAATTGATAAAACCCGTACCGCTATGGGTAAAAGAATGCTCCGCCTCTGGCTTGAAAGACCGCTCGTTAACATTTCGCGTATAACTAAAAGACAGAACTCCGTCGCGGAGCTTCACGACGATAATATGCTTCGCGATTCGGTAAGAGCCTCGCTTGCGGGAGTCAGCGATATCGAAAGGCTTATGAGCCGTATCGCGTATTCAAACGCTAACGCGAAAGAGCTTCGCGCTCTCTGCGAAACGGTAAAGAGGCTCCCCGGAATAAAAGGCGCAATAAGCGGCTGCGGCGCGGCTATGCTTAAGGATATTTATAACGGCATTGACCTGCTCGGCGACGTGTGCGGTTTAATCGACGCCGCTATCGTGGACGAGCCCCCGTTCTCGCTTCGTGAGGGCGGACTTATCCGCGCAGGCTACAGCGCCGAAATCGACGAGCTCTCCGATATAGTCAACGGAGGCGCGTCAATACTTGCCGAAATCGAAGCGAGAGAAAAGGAGAGAACGGGTATACCCAAGCTCCGCGTTTCGTATAACAAGGTTTTCGGCTACTTTATCGAGGTAACCAATTCGTATAAGGATATGGTCCCCGAGGATTATATAAGAAAACAGACGCTTACTAACTGCGAAAGATTCATTACGGGCGAGCTCAAGGAGCTTGAGGGCAAGGTGCTCGGCGCTAAGGAAAGGCTTATCGCGCTTGAGTACGATATCTTCTGCTCCGTGAGAAACGAGGTCGCAAAGCAGGTTGAGAGAATTCAGAAAACCGCGAAAGCCGTAGCGACGCTTGACTGTCTCGCGTCTCTCGCGGAAACGGCGTACGTAAATAATTACTGCGCTCCTCATATAACGAGCGACGGCGTTATAGATATAAAGGACGGGCGTCATCCCGTTGTTGAGACGCTTCTCGACGGCGGCGTGTTCGTTCCTAACGATACCGCGCTCGATACCGCGGATAACCGTTGCGCGATTATCACGGGTCCGAATATGGCGGGTAAGTCGACCTATATGCGCCAGACCGCGCTTATAGTCCTTCTCGCGCAGACGGGCTCCTTCGTTCCCGCAAAGAGCGCAAGAATCGGAGTCGTCGACGCAATCTTTACAAGAGTCGGCGCAAGCGACGACCTCGCCTCGGGACAGTCGACCTTTCTGGTCGAAATGAACGAGGTCTCGTCGATAATTAAAAACGCTACTAAAAATTCGTTGATTATTCTCGATGAAATCGGACGCGGAACCTCAACCTTCGACGGTATGAGTATCGCGCGCGCCGTGCTTGAATACACGGTTAAGAAAATCGGAGCGAAAACGCTTTTCGCAACCCACTACCACGAGCTTACGGCTATGGAGGGACTGCTTGACGGCGTAAGGAACTATTCGATAGCCGTTAAGAAAAAGGGCGACGATATTACCTTCCTGAGAAGGATTGTAAGAG
This sequence comes from Eubacterium sp., assembly GCA_024696725.1. Classification (GTDB taxonomy): domain Bacteria; phylum Bacillota; class Clostridia; order Oscillospirales; family Acutalibacteraceae; genus Eubacterium_R. The sequence continues at coordinate 4,362 of JAILGO010000094.1, forward strand.
GCGGCGCCGACCAGTCCTTCGGTATTGAGGTCGCGAAGCTCGCGGGAATACCTAACAGCGTGGTAAAACGCGCTAAGGTAATTCTTAAGGAGCTTGAAGCGAATAAGATAGATATTGAATTTAAAGCCGAAACCGAGGAGCCCGGAGAAAGCGAGGATATTCAGTATAACTTCAGTACGAATTCCGCGCGCGACTTTCTTGAACTTATAAAGGCTATTGATATTAACACGCTTACTCCCATTGAGGCTATACAGACGCTTAACGACCTCAAAAAGAAAGCGGAGGAGCTGTAATCTGTAAAAGGGGGTGAACGCCTTGTCCGAAATAAATATACTGCCTAAAGAGGTCTATCAGCTTATAGCTGCGGGCGAGGTCGTTGAACGCCCGTCGTCCGTCGTTAAGGAAATGCTTGAAAATTCCGTAGACGCGGGCGCAAAAAATATTACCGTAGAGATTAAAAACGGCGGCTCGACCTATATCCGTATTACCGACGACGGCTCGGGTATCCCGAAAAGCGAGGTAAAAAAGGTATTTATGCCGCACGCTACAAGTAAGATAAAAACCGGAAGCGATTTGGATTCTATCGCGACTCTCGGCTTTCGCGGCGAGGCTATGTCGTCAATAGCCGCCGTGGCGCGCGTTGAGCTTCTTACAAGAGCAAAGGGCGAGGAGCTCGGAACGAGATATGAAATCGCAGGCGGCGAGGAGCTCGACTTCTCCGACGCGGGCTGTCCCGAGGGTACGACGGTAGTCGTCCGCGACATTTTCTTTAATACTCCCGCGAGAATGAAATTTCTCAAGAAGGACGTTACCGAGGGTAACTCCGTCGCGGGTATTGTCGACAGGATGGCAATAAGCCACCCGGAGGTTTCGTTCCGCTTTATCCGCGAGGGAAAGCAGACTCTGATTACCTCGGGAAACGGCGAGCTTAAAAGCGCGGTGTATTCCGTTTTCGGTAAAGAGTTTTCCGACGGACTTGCCGAGGTGGATTACAGCGTAAACGGTATGCGCGTTACGGGACTTGTAACGAGACCGGCGGCGGCGAGAAAAAGCAGAGCGATGCAGTTCTTCTTTATCAACTCCCGCTCCGTAAGGTGCGCTACCGCAACGGCGGCGCTTGAACAGGCGTATAAGAATTCCGTTATGGTCGGTAAGTTCCCGGGCTGCGTTCTTAATATCGAATGTGATACCTCTTTCGTCGACGTGAACGTACACCCCGCTAAGATTGAGGTCCGTTTCGCTAACGAGCGTCCCGTCTTTGAGCTCGTATACTACGGGGTAAAGTCCGCGATAGAAACTCAGGACAAGCCGAAGGAGGCGCATTTCCCCGACTATAAGGCTCCCGCGCTTACCGCTTCGGGAAAAATTGATATAAGACCCCGAAACGAAGAAAAGCCCGTTCAGCTTCAGTTTAAACAGAAAACTCCCGACGACTTCTGGCAGGTTGCCGCGCCGTCGTCAAAGCCCGAACGAAACGAGGTGCTTGCGGGCGAGGCGTTTAAAATCAGCCTTGACGATTTAACCGAAAAAAAGGAGTATGCTCCCGCCGAAGCGCCCGTTAAGGAAGAAAGCCCGAATACCGACGTCCCCGACTTCAGAATTGTCGGCGAGGCGTTCAAAACCTATATTATCGCAGAAATCGAGGGCGCGCTCTATTTTATAGATAAGCACGCCGCCCACGAAAGAATGAATTTTGAGAAGCTTAAAAGAAGCACACAAATCAATTCTCAGCTTCTTCTTCAGCCCGTAGCCGTACGGCTCTCGCCCGAAGAGTATAACGCCGTTTGCGATAATCTCGGGCTGTATTCGAAATGCGGCTTCGCGGTTGAGGATTTCGGCGGAAATACGGTTATAGTGCGCGAATGTCCGTCGATGCTCGGCGGAGAGGATATCGCGGATTTAATCGTTGAAACCGCAGGCAAGCTCCTCGACGGAAAAACGGATATAACTCCCGAACGGATGGACTGGATTTTCCATTCAACCTCGTGCAGAGCCGCCGTAAAGGCGGGCGATTATACCTCGCCGCAGGAGAGAGAGCTTTTCGTAAAAAGACTTCTATCGATGCCGGATATAAGATACTGTCCGCACGGCAGACCGGTTATGATAAAAATGAGTAAATACGATATTGAAAAGCAGTTCGGCAGGGCTTAACTATGGATAAAATTAAGCTTATATGTGTTGTCGGCGCGACCGCGTCGGGAAAGACCGCGCTCGCGGTCGGACTTGCAGAGTCTCTCGGCGGCGAGGTTATCAGCGCTGACTCAATGCAGGTCTATAAGGGTATGCCGATAGCTACCGCGGCGGCGACTGCGGAGGAGCAGAAGGGAATACCTCACCACCTTCTCGGTTTTCTCGAGCCGGGGGAGCGCTTTTCGGTAGGCGAGTTCGTACCTCTTGCGAAAAAAACGGCTTTTGAGATAGCCGAAAGGGGAAAGGTACCGATTGTCGCGGGCGGAACGGGTCTGTTCATTGACAGCCTCGCTCAGAATATAAGCTTCGCGGGTTCGGGCGCCGACGAGGAATTAAGAAACGAATTAGAGAAAAAATCAACCGACGAGCTGTACGCCGAGCTTTTAAGTCTCGACGGCGAGGCGGCTGAGAATATACATAAAAACAACAGAAAACGCGTTATAAGAGCGCTTGAGCTTTATTACGGCGGAATAAGCAAGACCGAGCAGAATATAAAATCGCGCGAAGGTGAAAATCCCTTCGATACGCTTTATATAGGTATCGGCTGCCGCGACAGGGAAAAGCTCTACGAAAGGATAAATAAGCGCGTTGACCTTATGGTCGAAAACGGACTTGAGGAGGAGGCGCGTCTTATGCTCTCCCGCGTCGGAAAAACCGCGGCGCAGGCGATAGGGCATAAGGAGCTGAAGCCGTATATTGACGGCGAAATCACTCTTGAAGAGGCGGTTGAGAATTTAAAAAGAGAAACCCGCCGCTACGCGAAGCGTCAGCTTACCTGGTTCAGACGAAACGGGGATATCCACTGGTTTAATACCGACGAGCTTGAGTTTTCCGAGCTTGTAAGAAGAGCCGCGGCGCTTGCAGAGGATTTTTTAAACGATTGACGGAGGCGTTGATTTGAAAAGAGAAAGGTTAAGTAACGCATTAATGGTTATATCCATTCTGCTTATTTTTGCTTACATATTCTATGAGGTCTATTCCGTATCTCATATCGACATAGTTACCGAGTCGGCTGTTATTTCGACGGTGTACGATACGGTCGGTGCAAAGGCTATAGTTATAAGGGACGAGCAGCCCGTAAATAAAGCCTCGGGCGTTATTACCGTACCCTGCCTTAAGGACGGCGATAAGGTAAACGTCGGGGGAAATACCGCGATGACCTTCTCGTCTCAGGAGGCTGCCGAAAGCTATTCAAAATACGCTTCGCTTCAGGAGCAGCTTGAATACTACGAAAAGCTTGAAAAGCAGTCGAAGGGAAGAGTGTCGAGCGTAGAGAGTATAGACTCCGAAATCGGAGCGGACGTTAATAAATATATCCGCGCGGTTGCCGACGGAAGCGAGGAGGAAATCAACGCGGCGGGCGACAGCCTTAACGACGGGCTCGTAAGGCGCCGAATGATAATAGGCGAAAACGTCGATTTGCTCTCGAAGACTCAGTCGCTGAGAGTCGAGGCGGAAAAGTATTCCGCTAACGCTTCTCCCGACTCGTTTATAAAAACCGACGTGTCGGGCGTGTTCTCGGGATATACCGACGGCCTCGAAGCTCTGCTTGAATATTCAAAGGCGGAGGAGCTTACCGCCGAGCAGGTCGAAAACGCGATAAAAGAGGCTGAAAGCAATAAACGCGAAACCGATTATCTCGGTAAGCTTGTAACGAGCTACGAGTGGTATATGGAATGCGTTACCGACGCCGAAGCGGTAAAGGAGCTTAAAAACGGCTCAACCGTTCAGGTATCGCTTAAGGACAGTAACGATACGGTGCTGAATATGCAGATTGTAAGCGGCGCCGAGACCGTACCCGGTCAGGATAAAACCCTTCTCGTTATGAAAAGCTCGGAAATGAACGAAACAATCGCCGCGCTTCGCGCCGAGGAGGTTGAAATAAGAATTAAGAAGTATGAGGGAATTAAGCTCCCCGCGACGGCTCTCCACGTTAACGATAAGGGCGAAAAGGGCGTTTACGCTCTCGTCGCGAGCCAGATGCACTTCAGAAAAGCGGAGGTTATCTATTCCGCCGACGATTACGTAATGCTTAAATTCGACGCGTCGGAGGAAAACGGTATCCGCCTTCACGATAAAATTATAATTAAAGGAAAGGAGCTTAAGGATGGAAAAATCTATGATTGACGAAGCAAGAGTCAAAGCCGTAAAGGAAAACTATCTCAGGGTCAGAAACGACGTAGCCGAGGCTGCGCTCCGCGCGGGAAGAGACCCCGCCGACGTACGCCTTATGTGCGTTACAAAAACCGTCGAGCCCGAATATATAAACCCCGTGTTTGAATGCGGCGCTGACTTAATCGGCGAAAACAGGGTACAGGAATTCCTCGGTAAAAAGGATTCGCTAAAGCTTGACGGAGTCGAAAAGCACCTCATAGGCCATCTCCAGACGAATAAGGTGCGCCAGATTGTAGGCGAGGTCGATATGATTGAATCCGTCGATTCCTTTAAGCTCGCTAAGGAAATCAGCAGGATTTCCGTTAATAAAAACGTCGTAAGCGATATTCTCGTAGAGGTAAATATCGGAAACGAGGATTCAAAAAGCGGAACGAGCCTTGACGCTTTGAGCGGGCTTCTCTGTGAAATCGCAGAGCTTGAAAATATCCGCATTAAAGGGCTTATGACGATTCCTCCCGTATGTGAAGAGGAGGAGGCCCGTAAATATTTTAAGCTTATGTATAAAACATTTATTGACATTAAAGATAAAAATTTAGATAATGTAAATATGGATATCCTCTCTATGGGTATGAGCGGCGACTATAAAGCCGCCGTAGCCGAGGGTTCAAATATAGTAAGAGTAGGCTCTGCGATTTTCGGAGCCAGAAAATATTTCTGATAAGTGAGGTAAAAGAGATGGGATTATTTGACAGCGTAAAGAAGTTTATTTCCGACAGCGACGACGATTTTGACGATTATTATCAGGAGGAGGAGCTCGGCTCTCCCGCAGCGCCCGTAAGAGAACGCAGCTTCGACGAGGCGCCCGAGCGCCGTTCGCGCTCATACGAGCGTGAGGAGTCGTTATCCGAGCGTATACCGAGAAGAAGTAAAAGCGACAAGGTAGTTAATATTCACGCTACGACTCAGTATCAGGTCGTGCTCGTCAAGCCCGAAAGATTTGACGAGGCTAAGGGAATAGCCGACCACCTTAACGAAAAAAGAACGGTCGTTCTTAACCTCGAGGCTACAAGCAAGGATATCGCGAGAAGATTCCTCGACTTCCTTACCGGCGTAGCTTACGCTAATAACGGCCAGATAAAAAAGGTTGCTAATTCAACCTATATCATCACTCCCTATAACGTTGACGTAATGGGCGATTTAATTGATGAGCTTGAAAGCAACGGAATGTTTATGAAATTTTAATTAACGTGAGGGAGGAAAGAATATGATAAGCGCTAATGATTTAAGAAACGTAGAGCTTCGCGAAGAGGAAAACGGCTTCAGCCGCGAGGAGGTAAAGGCGGTAATCGTTCAGGCTGCCGATACTATCGAGGCTTACGCAAGCGAAAATAAGGAGCTTTACGGAAAGCTTAAGTATCTTGCGGATAAAATCGAGGAATACCGCAGCGAAGAGGACTCTATTAAAACCGCACTTATTACCGCTCAGAAGATGGCGGATAAAATTGAAGCCGAGGCTAAGGAAAAGGCTGAAACTCTTACCGCCGAAAGCGAAGCCGCCGCTGACGAAAAAATCAGGGACGCCGACGCTAAGGCTGAGCAGCTCGTTTCCGAGGCGAGAGATTACGCTTCACAGCTTATAAACGAAAAGACCGCCGAAAGCGAATCAATTATCGCCGACGCCGAGAAGAAGGCTAACGAGGCTATCGGCTCCGCTAAGATTATCGCGGGCGATATTCTTGCCCAGGCTAAGAGCATAGCTAAGGAATTAATCGCCGCTTCAAAGGAGGAGAAGGAAGCTTACGAGCTCCTTGCCGCCGCGCTTAAGAAAGACGCTACGGAGTTTATAGGAAGCCTGAAGGCTCTCTACGGCGAGCAGCTTGACGCGCTTAACGCCGCAAAGCTCGACTCCGACGGCAAAAGAGACGACGAGGACGTAACCGAAATCGAGGGAAGAATAAGCTCGCTCTTAAATGAAATCGACGAAATCGACGAGTCTATTCCCGAGGAGGCTCCGATAGTAGCCGCTCCGATTGAGGACGAGCCCGTTTACAAGACTCCCGAAGAGGACGAGCCCGTTTATGAGGCTGAGAAAACCGACGAAGCTCCCGCTCGGGAGGAAATCATCGAAGCCGATTTCACCGAAATAGCCGACGAGGCAGAGGAAGAGGACGATAACGGCGGACAGCTTACCTTAACCGAGGAGGTTCCTCAGGCTGAGCCCGCCCAGGACGAAGAGCCCGTCGGGGAAGAGCCCGAAGAAAACGAGGAGCCCGCCGACCCGATGGAAGCCGTTGAAGCGTTTTCAAGAGGAAGCGCCGCCTCCGAAAAGGACGGCTCGCTTTTCGACGATAACGGCGAACAGCCCTTTGAAAGCTATTTCAAGGTAAAGAGAGAGGACGCTCACCTCGATAAAACCCAGACTATTTCTCTCGTTCCCCCCGACGATTTTGAGAGCGACGAGGACGACGCGGACGAAGGTCACAGACATTTCTTTAAGAAAAAGAAGTAATAACAGGAGTTAAATCTTATGGATTATAATCAGACGTTGAATTTACCTAAAACCGACTTCCCGATGAGAGCCTCTCTCCCTCAGAGAGAGCCTCAGTTCCTTGCACAGTGGGAAGAAAACAAGCAGTATGAGCGCCTTATGGAGCATAACGCGGATAAGCCGAGATTCGTTCTTCACGACGGTCCCCCGTACGCTAACGGCGATATTCATATCGGTCACGCGCTCAATAAAACGCTTAAGGATTTTATCGTAAGATATAAAAATATGACGGGCTTTCAGGCGCCCTACGTTCCCGGCTGGGATACCCACGGTCTGCCGACCGAGCTTGCCGCAAGAAAAAAGGCGGGAATTACCGCAACGAGTAATATAACCGACCTTGAGCTGAGAAAAATCTGCCGCGATACCGCTCTTTCCTTCGTCGATATTCAGCGCGAAAGCTTTAAGAGAATGGGCGTTATCGGCGAATGGGACAATCCCTATATCACGCTTCAGAAGGAATTTGAGGAAGAGCAGATTAAGGTCTTTGCCTCAATGGCGTCCAAGGGATATATCTATAAGGGCTTAAAGCCCGTTTACTGGTGTCCCGACTGTAATACTGCTCTCGCGGAAGCAGAGATTGAGTACGGCGAGGACCCCTGCCATTCAATTTACGTTAAGTTTAAGGTAACCGACGATATGGGTAAGCTTGAGGCTCTCGGCGCAGAGCCCGGCAAGACCTACTTCGTAATCTGGACTACGACTACATGGACTCTCCCCGCTAACCTTGCAATCTGCGTAGGTCCTAACTATGAGTATTCCGTGCTTAAGGCGAACGGCGAATACTACGTAATGGCTACCGACCTCGCTCCCGTTGCTTTTGAGGACGCGGGAATTACCGACTACGAAACCGTCGGTATTATCAGAGGCGCTGAGCTTGAATATATGAAAACGGCTCACCCCTTCCTCGACAGAACGTCTCTTGTTATCGTCGGCGACCACGTAACGCTTGAAAGCGGTACGGGCTGCGTTCATACCGCTCCCGGTCACGGCGTTGACGACTTTATCGTATGTAAAAAATACCCCGAAATCCCGATGGTAGTACCCGTTGACGATAAGGGTATCTTAACCGAGGAGGCAGGTCAGTTCGTAGGTCTTTCGACCGAGGACGCGAATAAGCCGATTGCCGAATACCTCGATAAGACGGGCGCTCTCTTTGCGCTTAAGAAGATTAAGCACCAGTATCCTCACTGCTGGCGCTGTCATAAACCCGTTATTTTCCGCGCTACTTCTCAGTGGTTCTGCTCGGTCGACGCGTTTAAGGACGCAGCCGTTAAGGCAGCCGAGGACGTTAAGTGGTTCCCCGAATGGGGTAAGGACAGACTTCAGTCAATGGTCGTCGAGCGCGCCGACTGGTGTATCTCGCGCCAGAGAAAATGGGGCGTTCCGATTCCCGTGCTCTACTGTAAGAGCTGCGGTAAAGAGATAATCGACGATTCGGTTATGCAGAAGGTTTCAAAAATCTTCGGCGAGGAGGGCTCGGACGCGTGGTACGCTCACGATGCCGAATACTTCCTTCCCGACGGCTTCACCTGTCCGCACTGCTCAAAGGCTGAGGGCTTTGAAAAGGAAAAGGACATTATGGACGTATGGTTCGATTCGGGCTCGTCGCACTTCGCGGTATGCAAGAACAGACCTAACCTTAAGTGGCCCGCCGACGTCTATCTTGAGGGCGCCGACCAGTACAGAGGCTGGTTCCAGTCCTCGCTTCTTACCTCGGTAGCTGCCGGAAAGGGCGCTCCGTACAGAGAGATTATAACTCACGGCTGGACCGTTGACGGCGAGGGAAGAAAAATGAGTAAATCCCTCGGAAACGGTATCGCGCCTCAGGAGATTATGAATAAGTTCGGCGCGGATATTCTCCGTCTGTGGGTTGCCTCCGCCGATTACCACGCCGATATAAGAATTTCCGACGAGATTATCAAGCAGATTTCCGATAACTACAGAAAAATCAGAAATACCGCAAGATACTGCCTCGGCAACCTTTACGACTTCAATCCCGATACGGATATCGTACCTAACGATGAGCTTGAGGAGCTCGACAAGTACGCGCTTATGAAGCTTGACGAGGTGCTTAAGACCGCGAGAGAGGGATATGATAACTATGAGTACCATACGACCGCTCACGCGCTCCATAACTTCTGCGTAGTCGATATGAGTAACTTCTATTTCGACGTGCTTAAGAACAGGCTTTATACTACCGCTCCCGCTTCGAAGTCAAGACGCGCGGCTCAGACGGTGCTTTATAAGGTGCTTGACGCGCTTACGCTTATCCTTACCCCGATTCTCGCCTATACCTGCGACGAAATCTGGAAGGAAATGAAGCACGACTCCTCGAGAAATCCCGAGGGACCGCTCTTTAACGATATCCCGACGGCTGATTATATCGGCGCTGACGGTGCGTTTATCGCTAAGTGGGACAGAATCCACGAAATCAGAACCGACGTTCAGAAGGCGCTTGAGCTTGCGAGAAACGAAAAGATTATCGGTAAGCCGCTCGAGGCGAAGATTACTCTTTACGCCGACGGCGAGCTTAAGGAATTCCTCGAGAGCGTAAAGGACGCGCTTCCGGAAATATTTATTACCTCCGCCGTAGAAATCGCTGACGGCGAGGGCGAGGTTAAGGGCGACGTCGAGGGACTCAGCGTATCCGTCGCGAGAGCGGACGGCGAAAAGTGCGAGCGCTGCTGGAAGTTCTCTACCTCCGTCGGCTCGTGCGCCGAGCATCCGACGCTCTGTGCGGAATGCGCCGCGGTAATGAAGGAAATATTATAAAATAAAGGGGAGGGGCTAAGTCCCCTCCCGTAATTGAAATTATGAAAGAAAACCACCTTAAAAAGCATATCTGGTGCGGCGTGATGCTCGTTTTAATCACCGCCTTCGACCAACTAACAAAATATCTTGTGACTGCTCATATAAAGGGAGCGGCGCCCTTCGTGTTCATCCCGAAGGTCGTTCAGTTCAGCTATGCCGAAAATACGGGTATGGCTTTCTCGATGCTGAGCGGCGCAAGGTGGTTTTTTATTGCGCTGACTCTCGCGGTGTGCGCCTTCGGTATGTGGTATCTGTTTTCAAACCGCTGTAAAAGCCTCTGGGTTTACTGGAGCATCGGAGTTGTGATTGCCGGCGGAATCGGTAATCTTATCGACAGAATCCGCTTCGGCTACGTCATTGATTTTATAGAGCCGCTCTTTATTGATTTCGCAATCTTTAATATCGCCGACAGCGCGGTATCGCTCGGCGCGACGTCGCTTGTAATCTATCTTATCTGCGACCTTTTTAAAGTTAAGGAGAAGCGCAATGCCCGATAATTTCGTATTCTGTATTACAGAGGAAAACGCGGGCGAAAGACTTGATAAATTTCTCGTTTCCGCCCTGAGCGGTATGACGCGTTCCGCCGTACAGAAGCTTGTCGACGGCGGTAATACGGCTGTAAACGGGCTTGCGCTGAGCAAGAATTATAAGCTCAGGGAAGGGGATACCGTAACCGTAACGGTCCCCGACGCTCAGCCTCTTGAGGTCACGGCTGAAAATATACCGCTCGACATAGTGTACGAGGACGGCGATTTGCTCGTCGTTAACAAGCCTAAGGGAATGGTCGTTCACCCTGCGGCGGGGAATTACAGCGGTACGCTCGTAAACGCCCTGCTGTATCACTGCGGCGACAGCCTCTCGGGGATAAACGGCGTTATCCGCCCCGGTATAGTCCACAGAATAGATAAACAGACCTCGGGACTTCTTATCGTCGCGAAGAACGATTTAGCCCATGTCGGACTCGCCTCGCAGATTAAGGACCATTCGTTTACAAGAGCGTACGAGGCGGTCGTTTACGGAAACATTAAAGAGGACTGCGGTACGGTTAACGAGCCGATAGGAAGAAGCGTTAAGGACAGAAAGAAAATGGCTGTGACGCTTAAAAACTCAAAAGCCGCCGTAACGCACTATAAGGTGCTTCACCGCTTCGGTGAATTCACGCATATAAGATGTGAGCTTGAAACGGGAAGGACTCACCAGATAAGAGTCCACTTAGCTCATATCGGACACCCCGTCGCGGGCGACGAGGTTTACGGACCTAAAAAGGTAATTAAGGAGCTTGACGGTCAATGCCTTCACGCTAAGCTGATAGGCTTTAATCACCCGAGAACGGGAGAGTATATGGAATTTGAAAGCGGGCTCCCCGATTATTTTATTAAATTTCTTGACACCCTACGGAAAAAATATGAGTAACGAATTCAGTAACTGGCTGGTAGTGTCCGATATCGACGGAACGCTTAAAAATAAAATAAGAAAGCTGCCGAAAAGGAACTACTTCGCGATTAAGGAGTTTACCGAAAGGGGGGGGAATTTCACTCTCGCTTCGGGACGGCTCCAGTCCAGCCTTGAGAGAAATTATAACAGAATAACGCCTAATCAGCCCGCCGTCGTATTAAACGGCGCAGGGCTTTACGATTACAATAGAAAGGAAATGCTCTGGCGCTCGACTATCGGGAAGAAGGGCAGGGATTTCGTGCGCTATATCGCCAGGGAGTACGACGAGATATTCAAGAGCGTAGATATCGGCGTTTACTTTGACGACTATGTTTATATAGTTAAAAGCGGACTTCTCGCGATTTCCACGATGTATTTCGATAAGGCGCCTCACGAATACGTAAAATCGCTCGACGAGGTACCCGAGGACGGCTGGATGAAGGTTATCTTCTGGTCTAACCCGTTCGTTCTCAATAAGCTTCAGACCCTTATCCGCGAGGAAAATAAGGAAAACGAGGCGGAGGCGAACTTTATGAGCTCGTCGGTGCTGAGCCTTGAGATGCTTCAGAAGGGAACGCATAAGGGCGTTGGAATAATGAAGCTTGCCGATATGCTCGGTATAGAAAAAAGCCGCGTCGCCGCAATCGGCGATTACTACAACGACTGGGATATGCTTAAAACGGTCGGGCTTCCCGCGTGCGCCGGTCAGGCGCCGAAGGCGATTCATAAAATCTGTAAGTTCGAAGCCTGCCACTGTAACCACGGCTGCGTTGCCGACCTCCTCGAATTTATTATGAGCGGCAAAGCCGAAGAGCTGATAAATGAATAAGAGAGCGGAATTTCCGCTCTCTTTTTTACGGCTTAATGTGCTTAAG
>JAILGO010000113.1 GCA_024696725.1 Eubacterium sp.
ATTATGGCTGCGTCGCTCGATAAAGCAAATATTAAGGATAAGCTGAAATAAGGAAATATTATGTCTGATATTGTATATACGCTTGAAGGCGGAACTTATCTCAATATTACGAATAGGTGTCCGTGTAACTGTGAATTTTGTATAAGAAAAAAAGGTGACGCCGTCGGTGACGCAAAGCGCCTGTGGTTCGATAAGGAGCCGACCTTTGAGGAGATAAAAGCCGCGGTCGACGCTTACGATTTCAGCGGCGTAAGGGAAGCCGTGTTCTGCGGTTACGGCGAGCCTACAAACGCTTATGATAATCTTGTTAAAACCGCTTCTTATATAAAGCAGAAATATCCCGCTATAAAACTTAGAATTAATACTAACGGTCTTTCTGATTTGATTAACGAAAGACCGACCGCTGCGGAAATATGTAAGGTTATAGATATTATATCCGTATCGCTTAACGAGACGGATTCCGACTCGTATGACAGAATTACCAATAACAGATTCAAGGGCAGAGCCTTTGACGCGATGCTACGCTTTACAGAGGACTGCGTAAAATGCGGTAACGAGGTCCACATGACCGTTGTTGACGTAATCGGAGAAAATGAGATAAATAAAGCGCGTGAGATTTGTAATAAAATCGGCGCGACGTTTATCGTGCGCTCCTTTGAGCGGGGAAGATAGGAGAGAAAAATGAGTATATATGAAATTCAGCAGGAAATTTTAAAGCTCAAAAAGGAAAAGGATATCTGTATTCTCGCGCATTGTTATCAATCGCCCGAGATACTTGAGATTGCCGATTTCACGGGCGACAGCTTTGCGCTTTCCGTTTCTGCTTCAAAGGTTACCAATAAGACGGTTATTATGTGCGGCGTTCGTTTTATGGCGGAGACCTGTAAAATTCTCTCGCCCGAAAAGACGGTTATACTTTCTAACCCCACCGCAGGCTGTCCTATGGCTGAAATGATGGATAAGGAGCTTATTTCTCAGGTGAAAGAGGAATATCCCGACTATACGGTAGTTGCGTACATAAACACAACGTCCGAGCTTAAGACGGTTTGCGACGTTTGCGTTACCTCTTCATCGGCGCTTAAAATTTGTAAAGCGCTCGACAGCGATAAAATCCTTTTTATACCCGACTGTAATTTAGGAAGCTGGATTTCCGCTCAGCTTCCCGAAAAGGAATTCAAGCTTCTTAACGGAGGCTGTCCGACTCATGCTAAGATGTCCGCTCAGGATGTGAAGAGGGCTAAGGAGCTTCATCCCGACGCTCTGTTTCTCGTTCATCCGGAGTGCAGACCCGAGGTGGTTGCGCTTGCGGACTATGTCGGCTCTACAACGGGAATTATGGACTATGCTCTGAAATCTGAGCATAAGGAGTTTATTATAGGTACAGAAAACAGTATCGTTACCCACCTTCAGCTTAAGTGCAGGGATAAGCGATTCTATCCGCTTTCAAAGGACCTGATATGTAATAATATGAAGGCTACGACGCTGACTGACGTTCTTAACTGCTGCGAGGGTACGGGCGGAGAGATAATTGAACTTGACGAGGATACAAGACTTAAGGCTAAAGCCTGTATTGACAGGATGATTGAGCTCGGATAAGATGAAAAAAGCTATAATTGCTATGAGCGGCGGTGTTGATTCAAGCGTTGCCGCTTATTTAATGAAAACCAGCGGATATGAGTGTATCGGCGCGACTATGAAGCTTTACGATAACGAAGCCGTTAACTTAAGCGATAAAAGCTGCTGCACAGAAGAGGACGTCGCAGACGCGAGAGCTGTCGCAGAGAAACTCGGTATTCCGTACTACGTTTTTAATTTTAAGGACGAGTTTGAAAAAAAGGTAATAGAAAACTTCATTTCCGTATACGAGCGAGGCGGAACGCCGAATCCGTGTATTCAGTGTAACCGGTATCTGAAATTTGAAAAGCTGATGACGAGAATGAGAGAGCTCGGTTTCGATTATGTTGTAACGGGACATTATGCTTCGGTTGAGGAAAAGAACGGTCGCTTCTATCTTAAAAAGGGGAAGGACTCATCTAAAGACCAGAGCTACGTTCTCTATTCGCTCACTCAGGAGCAGCTCAGCCATACCGTGTTTCCGCTCGGTGAATATACAAAACAGGAAATCCGAAGGATAGCCGACAAGCAGGGCTTTATAAACGCCGATAAGAGCGAGAGCCAGGATATTTGCTTCGTACCCGACGGCGATTATTCCGCTTTTATTGAGAAGTACAGAGGATATAAATATCCTAACGGAAGCTTCGTAAATAAGAACGGCGACGTTCTCGGCGAGCATTCCGGTATAATACGTTATACCGTCGGTCAGCGCAAGGGACTCGGAATAGCGGTAGGTCATCCCGTTTATGTTATAAGAAAGGATACAGAGAAAAACGAGGTAGTTCTCGGAAGTAATGAGGACTTGTTTACCGATACCGTTATAGTAGAGGACTTTAACTTGATTTATCCAGAAACGGAAAAAGAATTAAGATGTAAGGCGAAAATAAGATATAATATAAAAGAAGCGGATTGTACCGCCGTTATTAATAAAGACCGGGCTGTCCTGAAGTTCGATAAACCCGTAAGAGCCGCTGCTTCGGGTCAGGCTGCCGTACTGTACGACGGAGAGTACGTAATCGGCGGAGGCACTATCGTCTGATTTTTATATTTTTGTATGGATAATATAGTTTTTGTTCACAATTAATACACAATATATTGTTTAAAACTAACAATTTATGGTAATAATAAGTCAATTAATGAACAAAAGTGAATAAATTATTAATTTTATGCGTTTACCCCTTGATTTATTTGCTGTGTTTTGGTATATTATCAATGTATTAATTATGGAGGGGATTGCCATGAGTAAGTTCTATACAAAGCCTGAGCTTTTAGTGCGTAAATATGAGTTGAATCATAGCGTGTTTACTGACAGCGGCGATAGAGAAGACGATGATATTTACGACATTACTTTAGGCAACCGCGATAACAATACGGGTATGGACGTATTCGGCGACTGATAATTGATTTTAAGCTGCACTCTGTGCAGCTTTTTTTGTTGCCTTTTATTAAAACTTTTATAAATTTTGTAATTTTTTGTTTTTAGTATTTATTTTATAAAATAAATCTGTTATAATAAATTACAATTATGTAATAACGAAGGTGTATATGAAATACTTTAAAGCTGTTTTTTGTATCATTATGGTTGCCGTATTGCTATCGGGCTGTAACTTTCGTATTTCTTCGTCTATAGACGATTTGATTTCACCTCTGTCACCGTTCGGCGATAATGCCGACGTTAAGGAGGCGCTCGACCTTTTCGCTTCAAACGGTTACAGCCTTAAAACTCCGAGCTACGGCAAATACATAAGTTCATATAATTTCTACGATATTGACCTCGACGGCGAGGACGAGGCGCTTGCGTTTTATGAGCCGTCGGATAATCTCGGTACGGTAAGTCTTGCCGCGCTGAAAAAGACTGACGGACAATGGAAGGTCGTCTCAAACGTCAAGGGAATAGGTAAGGACGTTTATTCCCTTGATTTCGCTCAGCTCGACTCAAAGGGCAATATTGAAATAATTGTTTGCTGGGATAATATCAGTAACTCTACAAGCCACGAGCTTGCGGTATACAGATATGATAAACGCGAAGGGAAAACGGCGCTTACTGCGATAGAGGATACCGTGAACGTCAGCTATTGCTATGTTACGGATATGTTTAAAGACGGACGTGACAGACTTCTTCTTTTCAATATCTATTCGGGTAGCTCAAGCTCACCGAGGGCGAGCCTCTGTTCGCTTGAGGGCGGAAGGCTCACGATTATAAGCGACACTAAGCTCGATTCACGTATCGTTTCGTTTTTCAGTATTCAGAGCGAGGACTACGACGGAAGCGTACGCGTTTACGCCGACGCTCTTACTTCGGATTCCGACCTCGTTCTTACCGAGTATATCAAATGGTCCGACGAGTATAATTCAATCGACTCTCCGTTTTATAATTACTCTACGGCGAGAACCGTGTCTACCGAGCGGCATGCGGTTATTCCGTCTATGGATGTCGACGGCGACGGTCAGCTCGAGATTCCCGTCGATTACAGCATTAAAAAACTTCCGAAAAGCGTAAAAGCCTTTGAATTCAAAAACTATAAGCTCGATACGCTTGTTCATAAATCCTACGCGATAGCTTCAGCGTCGGATAAGTATCTTATCGGTGTTCCCGACGAATATATAGATTCGCTTTCGGTCCATTATAATTCCAAAACGCGCGAAATGACTGTAAGGAATAAATCGACGAAGAGACCGATTGTTTCCGTAATGCCGGCGCTAAAAGCTACATATAGCGCAGAAAAGTATTCGGACTATACGTTGATAGCTGAGTCTAAGGGCTACTGCTATCTTGCTAAGCTCGGAAACGACGGCGAAATAAAGTTTACAACCGACGACGTTAAAAACTATTTCAAAGCAATAGATTAAAGCACAGGAGGAGAATATATGAAAAAGGTATTAGTTGCAGAAGACGAAGAAAGCATCCGCGAATTTATTGTTATTAACCTTACAAGAAGCGGATATACCGTTGAGCAGGCTGAAAACGGCGCTGTTGCTCTCGAAAAGTTCAGAGAGGACGAGGCGGGCTTCGACGTTGCGATTCTTGATATTATGATGCCCGAGGTTGACGGACTTGCCGTCTGCCGTGAATTAAGACAGGCTTCTTCTGATATCGGCATTATTATGCTCAGCGCTAAAACTCAGGAAATGGATAAGGTTACCGGTCTTCTCTTCGGTGCGGACGACTATGTTACCAAGCCGTTTTCTCCGAGCGAGCTTATGGCGAGAGTTGACGCCGTATACCGCCGCGTTGAAATGACGAGAGGTATAAGAAAGTCCGAGAATATCGGCGACAGCATCGTTCTTGATGAATTCGAGCTTAATTTAAGAAACAGAACACTTACTAAAAACGGCTCTATTATCGAGCTTACTCAGGTTGAGTTTCAGATTATCGAGTATTTCTTCAGAAATCCTAACGCCGCTCTTTCGAGAACCGATATCTTAAAGCAGGTATGGGGTGAAAACTATTTCGGCGACGAGAAGATTGTTGACGTTAATATCAGACGTTTAAGAATGAAGATTGAGGATAATCCATCAAGCCCCACAAGACTTATTACTATTTGGGGACTCGGCTATAAGTGGATTACAAATCAGCAGTAATATTCGGAGATAACAGTATTTATGTCTGAAAAGATAAAAGATAAACTGCTTTTATTTAAACGCTATAATATCAAAGAGGCTGTTATCGGTTTAAAGGGTTATAAAATCGAGGGTATTACTAAGCGCTGGCTTATAAATATTATCGGCGTAATCGCTATGATGTTTATTATTGTTTTTATTGCAAGCTCCTTCGGAATTAAGAATTATTACTACAACACCGTAAGAAATATCGTGAATTCCGGAGCAACGCCGTCAGCCGTACAGTATTTCCGTAATAATCTTGACGAGGGCTATTCGCTCGAAAATTCCGCTTCTGCGTTCGTAAACTCTTATTCCGCTAAAAACAGAACTACGATGTGGGTTATCGACAGCGACGGCAGCGTAATAATATCATCAAGCGGCTTTTCCGTTGAAAAACAGAATATGCCCGACTATAATACCGCGCTTTCCTCCGAAAGCGGTACGGGCGAATTCATCGGAAGAATTGCTAACGGCGAAAAGATTATGGCGTTCAGCCGCGTAATTACCGATAAAAACGGAACGCATATCGGCGCTATCCGTGTTATGACTGATATTTCCGAGCTTGATAATCAGATACGGACTCTGCTTTTTGTAATAGGTTTCGCGCTTATAATCATTATGGGAATAATTATTTTCTCTAACAGATTCTTTATCCGTTCGATTATCACTCCCGTTAAAGAGATTAACGAAGCTACTCAGCAGATTGCACAGGGCAGCCTTGATATAAGAATAGAAAAGCAGTATAACGACGAAATCGGCGACCTCGCGGACAGTATTAATACTATGGCTGCGGAGATAGCAACCGCCGATAAAATGAAAAACGACTTTATATCTACGATTTCTCACGAGCTGAGAACACCTCTAACGTCTATAAAGGGCTGGGGCGAAACGCTCACCTACGGAAATCAGGATAATTACGACGAGCTTACTCAGAAGGGCTTAACCGTTATCGTTAAAGAGGCGGGACGGCTTGAGGGCTTCGTAGAGGAGCTTCTCGATTTCTCAAGACTACAAAGCGGAAGAATGACCTTAAGGCTTACTAAAACGGACATTCTCGCCGAGCTTGAGGAAACGCTCTTTACCTTTAACGAGCGCGCAACTCGCGAAGGAATTAAAGTAAGGGTAAACATTCCCGAGATTGCTTCCTCCGCTAACGCTGACCCGAACAGACTAAAGCAGGTATTTATGAATATTCTCGACAATGCGCTCAAGTATTCAAGACCTGCCTCGAGTATATTTGTAAAAGCCGAGTTCTTTGATAAGGACTCTCAGGACTATCTTAAAATATCCATCGCGGACCAGGGCTGCGGAATATCGGCCGAGGATTTACCGCACGTTAAGGATAAATTCTATAAAGCTAATGTCAGCGTCAAGGGCTCGGGTATCGGTCTTGCCGTTACTAACGAGATAGTAAATCTTCACCACGGAACTCTTGACATTGACAGTATAGAGGGAAAGGGAACGCTTGTTACGATTACCTTCCCGATAGACGAAATATATAACAATTAGAAAGGGTATATTATAAATGCCTAAAAAATCTCATATAACCTCTGTTGGCGGTCAGGCGCTTATAGAGGGAGTTATGATGCAAGGACCTAAAGGTATGGCTACCGCGGTACGTCATATAACCGATGGGGAAATAATAACAAAATATCACGAATTTACTCCTCTCAGAAACAGAAATAAGTTCTTTAATATCCCGATAATAAGAGGCGTTACTGCGTTCGTTGAAAGTATGATTAACGGCTATAAGCTTCTTATGTATTCCGCCGAGGCTTCGGGAATGCAGGAAATCGAGGATGAAGAGCTTTCGGACTTTGAGAAGTGGCTTAACGATAAGTTCGGCGATAAGCTTATGGGTGTTATTACCGCTATTGCTTCGCTTTTCGGATTTGCGCTCGCGTTTTTGATTTTCTTCTATCTTCCCGTGCTCGCGTTCAAGGGAATTAATACTCTCGCTCACGGAGGGCTTACGCCGTTTCAGGGAGCGTTTGAGGGAGTAATAAAGATAATTATTTTCGTAGTGTATATGGAGCTTGTGTCTCAGATGAAGGAGATTAAGCGCGTTTTCAAGTACCACGGCGCCGAACATAAATCTATCTGCTGTTATGAGCAGGGACTTGAGCTTACCGTTGAAAACGTAAAAAAATGTTCCCGCTTCCATCCGAGATGCGGTACATCGTTTATGTTCGTAATGCTTATTCTCAGCATATTCGTTATTACAATTCTTTCTCTTTTCGTTCCTCAGGAACTGAAGTCGAATACAGTTTTATGGACTCTTATAAAGCTTCCTATGGTGCCTGTAATTATGGGCATCGGCTATGAGTTTATAAAATACGCGGGAAAGCACAATAATATTTTCGTAAGGATTCTTTCCGCTCCGGGCTTATGGATGCAGAGAATAACGACTAAAGAGCCCGAGGACGATATTATCGAGGTCGGTATAGCCTCTCTTAAGGCTGTAATTACCGAAAACCCTGAGGACGATGAGATTAAGTAATGACTCTTAAACAGGCATATAATTACTGCGCCGACGCTTTAAGAGAGCGAGGTATCGACGAGGCTGAATTCAAGGCGCTTTGTATCGTCTGCTCGTCAGCGGATATTAAAAACGGCGAATACGCTTTTCATATTAACGATACTGTCGACTCCCGTTCCGTTAAAGAAATGTTTGAGCGCCTGCTGAGCGGCGAGCCGCTTCAGTATGTTATCGGTAAGTGGGACTTTTTTGAAAGCGAGTTCTATGTCGGAAAAGGAGTGCTTATTCCGCGCCCTGAGACCGAGGAGCTTGTAGAGCTTGCGCTTAAAAGATGTGCAGCCTTCACTAATCCCGTAATTCTCGATTTGTGCGCAGGGAGCGGATGTATCGGATTAAGCATCGCTAAAAAGCTCGACTGTACCGTTTACCTTGTTGAAAAAAGCAATGAGGCGTTTAAGTATCTTGAGCGAAACTCAAAGAGTATTAAAAACGCAATAACGGTAAAGGCTGATATTACAATTAATACCGACCTTCCGGATGCGGATATAATTATATCCAATCCCCCTTACGTCAGAAGCTCCGAGCTCAAGTCGCTTCAGAGCGATGTTTTAAGAGAGCCTGAAGTTGCGCTTGACGGCGGTCCCGACGGCTTGTATTTTTACAGAGAAATTAACAGGCTTTGGCTTAATAAACTTAAAAAGAACGGCTTGCTTCTTCTTGAAATCGGTAACGAACAGGGAAGCGACGTTTTAGATATTTTTTCGTCTCTTGAGGACAAAGAAATTATTAAGGATATATACGGAAACGACCGTATATTCTCTGCGGTAAAGAGGTAAATTTATGCTTTCTATTTTTAATTTAATGAGAAACGGCGACTATATGAGAGCTGTCGTAGTAATTCTTTCGAGAGCATTCGTAGTATTCTGCTGTCTTCCGTTTCACGAGTTCGCTCACGGCTGGACGGCTAATAAGCTCGGCGATAATACCGCTAAGCTTCAGGGACGTCTTACTTTAAATCCCATTGCCCATCTTAATCCGATAGGAACTATTATGATTTTCCTTTTCGGTATAGGCTACGCTAAGCCGGTTGAAATTAATGCCAATAATTTCAAAAAGCCTAAAAGGGATATGGCAATAAGCGCTATAGCCGGTCCGTGCGCTAACGTAATACTTGCGTTCATTTTTGTTTTCATTTTCTATTTACTCGGCGCGGTTCTTCCAACGGGAAACTTTACTAATCTTCTTTTGATGTTCTTCTATTATGCAGCTAATATTAACGCCGTACTTGCGGTGTTCAATATTCTTCCCATTCCGCCGCTTGACGGCTCAAAGGTACTTGCGGCTGTTCTTCCTTATAAGCATTACGTTAAGTATATGCAATACGAAAGATATGTTATGATTGCGCTTATGATTTTACTTTTTACCGGCGTGCTTGATAACGTGATTTCCGTATTCACTACAGGACTTATGAATATAATTTCAATTATACCAAGACTCATATTCGGAGCTTAATATGGAAAATATTACCTATAGGCTTGAGGTGTTTGAGGGTCCTATGGACTTGCTTCTTCACCTTATAAGCAAGCATAAACTGAATATAAACGATATTCCCATCGTTGAGCTTGTAAATCAGTATCTTGATTACGTTCGTCAGATGGAGGAAGCCGACTTCGATATCGCCGGTGACTTTCTTGAAATGGCGGCAAGACTCATTTATATAAAAACCGTGTCGCTTCTGCCTCGTCACGAGGAGGCAGAGAAGCTTAAAAGAGAGCTCACGGGAGAGCTTATCGAATACCGCGACTGTAAGCTGATGGCAGAAAAGCTTTCAAAGCAGACCGACGGTTTCGGAAGATTTGTACGCGAACCGCAGGGCGGATGGGTTAATTATGACTACGAGCGCTTTCACGAGGGCGAGGAGCTTCTTAACGCTTACGTTAACGTTGCGGGTAAGGCTTTGAGAAGGCTTCCGCCGCCGATTGACAGCTTTAAGGAAATTGTTGCAAAACGCTTCGTTAACGTCGCGTCGAAGGTCAGAACGGTTATGAGAAGACTCTGGAGCGGCAAGAAGGTTAACTTCGTAAGTCTTTTCGACGGCGCTAAATCTAAAAGTGAGCTCGTCGCTACTTTTTTAGCGGTGCTTGAGCTTGCGAAAACAAAGCGTATTACCATTGAGGGCGATATGAAAAATCCCACTGTCCGGATGGTTAATAACGCAGCTGATTCAGAATTCATACAAGAGGTAAACGAGATTGAGTAATACAGATAACGTTTTAGCCGCTATTGAGTCTATGCTTTTTGCGGCGGGTGACCCCGTTGAAGCAGCAAGAATTGCGGAAATACTTGAAATTGATATTGAATCCGTGATTAAGATGCTCGGACATCTTTCAGCCGAATATGACGAGAGAAAAAGCGGTTTAATGCTTATTAAGGTTGATAATAAATATCAGCTTTGCACAAGAGAGGCTTACAGCGAGCCCGTGCGTAAGCTTATGGAAATTAAAAAGAATACTCCGCTGTCAAACGCGGCACTTGAAGTTCTCGCGATTGTGGCGTATAATAAAACAGTAACCCGTGCTCTTATCGAGCAGGTCAGAGGCGTTGACTGCTCGGGACCGATATCCTCGCTTATTCAGAAGGGACTTATCGAAGAAAAGGGAAGGCTTGATTTACCCGGTCGTCCGCTTGTATACGGAACGACGGAAAGGTTTTTGCGATGCTTCTCCCTGAATTCCTTAGAGGACTTACCTGAGCTGCCTAAGCTTGAGGAGGTAGATAAGCTCGCCGAGGATTC
>JAILGO010000123.1 GCA_024696725.1 Eubacterium sp.
TTAGTCCAATGTACTAATAACGATAACTCTCGACGAGAAATCTTCGGGAGTTGTTTTATTTTTGTTGCATTTTTAGCAGATAATGTACTAATATTAGAGAGGATATTGTGGCGATAACGTTGAACACGATACGAACGAGCTCTTCAACGAGGTCTGGGACGAGTTTTCGCAGCAGATTTATAAGTTCTGTTTTGCGCGGCTCAACTGCAACCGTGATTTCGCTGAGGATTGCACTCAGGAAGCCTTTACCGTTTATTATAAAAAACTAAAAAACGGTGAAAGCATCAATAATCCTCGCGCGTTTCTCTATGCAACGGCTAATAATTTTGTACTAAAAAAATTCGGAGAAATTAAACGCAGTTACGAATTAGAGGATATTGACGATTTTGAATTTCTCTTATCGGACAACAGTGAGGATGAGCTTATATCAAAAATCAATTACGATTCGATTACTGCTCTCCTGAATAAAAGACTGAGTGAGGAAGATACGGAATTGTTCAGAATGCGATTTATACTGAATGCACCCGTAAAAGAAATAGCCGCTGTGCTTAATATAACTCCGGCGTACTGCTCGCTTCGTATAACGAGGCTGAGACGGAAAGTCGCTTTAATAATCAGGGATTACTGTCAGGAGGTGTTATAATGAGAATTAAGATTGATAAAGATATTCTTAACAAAATTAAAGAAGAGAATAATCCCTCCTGTGAGGCAGAGCTGATTAATGCAGCCATTGACGAAGAGTTTCAAAGTCCCGAGCCCGACTTTGAGCTAATTGACGAGCTTTCCGAGGAGCTGCTCGCAATTCTGAACGCAGAAGCCGACAGCACGCTTTATCTCTCCTCAGACGATGTTATCGGCAGCGGTGACGCAAAGAAAATCAGAGTTTCAAAAATTTTGATAAGAATACTTGCAGTTGCTGCTATTATTATTGCTACTACTATTTCCGTAAATGCTGCGTACAGGAGCGCAACGGGAAGCGGTATTATCAGCGGTATAGTTAATTCTGTAGAAAAAAACGTGACCACCGAAGCCAAGGAGACTTCTTCAACGGTAAAAAAGTACGCGACAACAAAACATAATTCTGCTGATTCCGAAGCATTTGAAAAAACGACGGAGAAAAAGAAAACTGAAACTGAAAGCAGTACTGAGGATTTCAGCATAAATGGTAATATAGGAGAACGCGTAACCGAGGCGACGCAAGCCAACAGTGAAAACGAACCTGAATCCCTGCCTGATGTAAGCGACGAAGAGGAATACGGAATCGGTGCGGAGAATGGCGGTGACGGTACGGAAGTTAGCGAAGGCGATTAAGTATCTTGATTATATCCCTAAATTATGATATAATAATATAAAATTTTTTGGGGGTGTGTAGTATGAAAAAGAGATTTACCGCGTTATTCACTGCTTTGATAATACTTGCGGTTTCTGTTTTTGTATGCTTTCACGCCTTTGCCGATGATATTACCTGGAGCTTTGACGCCGCGACAAGTACGCTTTACATCAACGGAAGCGGCGATATGAATAACTACGAGGGCGCTTATACTACTCCCTGGAAGGATTGTATTACATCCGTTGAAAAAATAGTAATTGCCGACGGAGTTACTTCGCTCGGTAACAATGCTTTTTCAGGCGCCTCGTCGCTTTACAGCGTAGATATTCCCGACACGGTTACGAAAATCGGAGTGGGTACCTTCTCCTCTTGTTCTTCACTACTTGAGCTTACTTTATCCTCTTATGTTGTTTCAATCGGAGACGTATCTTTCTCTAAAACCGGTAATCTCGATAAGGAAGGTTTCGTTCTTAATACCGAGGCGGGAAGCTATCCGCTGTTTTATGCGGTTACAAATGGTATTAATTTTTCCTGCGATTCCGTTAAAAGCGGTATGCACTCGGTTAACATACCGTCGAATACCGGTATGAAAGCTTATTATCCCTACACTTCAAAGGTAGACGGTGAATTTATATTCTTTTCCGAAAGTAAGCACGATACTCTCGGTTACGTTTACGACAGCAGTTTTAATCTTATTGCCGAAAACGATGATTACGATAATAAGTATACGGATAATATGGACGAATGCGACTTTTCGCTTAGCGTTACTCTCGAAAAGGGAAAGACTTATTATTTCGCTACCGAAATTTTAAACCCCGTTTTAAACGCAACATATCCCGTCTTTATAGAGGCTGTTGATTATTATGTACGCGGCGGTATTTATTTAATGGCTGACCCGAGCGGCGCCTTAACTGATATTAAGCTTGATAACGTATATATAGACGGCGTTGAAGCCGTTAACGGGGAATATTCGCTTCACGTTACTCACATGAGATATACCGTTGAGCTTGAGTGCGAGGGAATATTCTTTGAGTATACTTTTACCCCCGATTTCGGCGAAGAATACGATATACCGTTTATGTGCTGTGATTTGAATCGCGACAGAATTGTAAACGCTAAAGATTATGCGATTATGAAAAGGACGAATCATAAGTATATTGAATTATTCGAAGTATTTCTGAACTATAAATATTAGAGGCTGAACGCCTCTTTTATTTTTTTGTAAATTTAATATTAATATTATTAACATTCCGTTAATAAATCATTGACCTTGCACCTTAACTGTAATATAATACTTAAAAATTTTACGGAGGTCTGATATGGTTAAATCAATGACAGGCTTCGGCAGAGCTGTAGCCGAGTATGACGGATATATAATTACTTTTGAGATTAAATCCGTTAACCACAGATATTTTGAGTTTTCCTCAAAAGTGCCGAGACAGTACGGCTTCCTTGACGAAAAAATTAAATCCTACGTTAACTCTAAGATATCAAGAGGTAAGATTGAATGCTTTATCGGTATCGACGCGCTGAATACCGAAGCCGCAGAGGTAGTAGTTAATAATACTCTCGCACGTGCTTATGTTAACGCTTTTAAAGAGCTTGAGGAGAATTACGGCTTGAAGGCTGATTACGGCGTTTCAACCGTTGCGAGATATCCCGATGTGCTTGCCGTTAAGAAAGCAGAGGAGGATGAGGAGGCATTATGGAGTTTCGTTAAAGCTACCGCTGATATCGCCATTGATAAGTTTGTTGAAATGAGAAGTACTGAGGGTGAAAAGCTCTACCGCGATATTGAGTCTCGGGCTCAGTATATTCTCGAATGTGTTTCGTATATCGAGGAGCGCTCTCCGGAAACCGTTAAAGAATATAATGACAAGCTTGTTGAAAGGGTACACGAGCTTATCGGCGACGTATCTCTTGACGAAAACAGAATAATTCAGGAGGTTGCCGTTTATGCCGATAAGGTAGCTGTTGCTGAGGAAACGGTAAGGCTCCGCTCTCATATCGACCAGCTCGGAAGCTTCCTTAACTCCGACGAGCCCGTCGGACGTAAAATGGATTTTCTCGTTCAGGAAATCAACCGCGAAGCTAATACAATAGGCTCAAAGGCAAACGACGTTTCTATTGCGAGGAAGGTAGTCGATATTAAAGCCGAGGTTGAAAAAATCCGCGAACAGATTCAGAATATTGAGTAGGTAATAATTATGAAGCTTGTAAATATAGGATTCGGAAATCTGATAAACGCCGAAAGAGTTATTTCTATCGTGTCGCCCGAAAGTGCGCCGGTTAAACGTATAGTACAGACGGGTAAAGACAACGGTA
>JAILGO010000147.1 GCA_024696725.1 Eubacterium sp.
TTACGCAGTTAACGGTAATTCCCGACGGAGCGAGCTCCTTTGCGAGCGCCCTCGTAAGTCCGATTACCGCCGCCTTGGTCATTGAATAGAGCGTTTCGCACGAGGCGCCGCACTCTCCCCAGACTGACGAGATATTGACTATCGCGCCGCTCTTGTTTTTAAGCATACCGAGGGTTGCGAGCTTCGAAGCGAAATAGACCGCTCTTTCGTTAACGGCGGTCACGCTCTCATAATCCCCGGGCGTCGTATCGTTAATCATCTTTATCAGCGACACGCCCGCGTTATTAACGAGCACGTCGGGCGTACCCGTTTTTTCAAACAGGCTCTTTATTTCGTCAAGGCTTCTTAAATCGCACTTAACGGCGGTAACTCCGCTTATATCGGGCTCAGTTTCGTTAAAGGTAATAAAAACCCCGTAGCCCCTGTCTCTGAAAAGCTCAGCGCACGCCTTGCCTATACCGGTAGCGCCGCCCGTAATTAATACATTCATTTTATCACCGAAAATATATTACCATTATTTATTGAATTTTTCAATCTAATAGTATATAATTTTATAAATAATAAAAAGAGGTTAACTATGGAAAGAGAATTCTACACGGTTTCGATATACGTTGACAAGGACGAAACGCTTATAGGCATCCCCTGCGGCGACAGCGATAAGTACGGCATAGCGGACATAGACACGATTATGCTTTTAAAGGCGCCGTACAGCGACAGGGCTCTCGAAAGCTTTGTTGAAAAGGTTATCGGCGCCTGCTACACGAAAAAGCACAACGACGCGGTTTCCACCTCGACGATTGAGCGCTATACGAAAAAGAAGGGCTTTGTTGAGGCTACTGCGGACTTAACGCTTATTTCAATAGTTAAAACCGCTTCGGGCTATTCGCTTATGCCGACGTTTAACGATTACGAAAAGGGTCCGCTCGCCATCGACGACGACGAGCATATCGTACCGATAAGCTACGGCGAGGGCGCTATAGCCGAGGTAATAAGAGGCTTTATCGAGGTTTATCTTAAGGCTAATATGTTCTATAAGGAAAAGGCTGAGCTCGAGGCTGAAAAGAAGGCAAAGGAAAACGGTTAATGCATTTACTCTCTGTTGAAAAAGGTCACTATACAGGTCAGGCTGACCCGTATATATTAAAAGCCGACGGAAGATATTATATCTACGTTACGGGACACGACGGAATATACGCCTATCAGAGCGACAGCCTTTTCAGCGGCTGGGAATACTACGGGCGCGTTATGACGGTTGAAGGTCACGAGGGCTTCTGGGCGCCGAGCGTTATCGAGCTCGACGGCACTTATTATATGTATAACTCGTTTGAGTTTTACGGCGACGTACCCGACAAGGGCGGTCACCGCCAGACGATGTTCGTTTCTACGGCTGACAATCCGCTCGGTCCGTTTAAAAACCCTAAGCAGCTTCTTCACCCGTTTTCAATCGACAGTCATATAGTAAAAAACGAGAGCGGACTGTTTCTCTTTTATTCGACTAACCGCTTCGAGGGCGAAAGAATCGGCACTTATATCGTCGTAGACAGAATGCTCGACCCGTTCACGCCCGAGGGAAAGCCCGTTACGGTCGTCGCTCCCACTCTCGACGAGGATATTTACAGACGCGACAGATATAAAAAGGGCGAGCACTGGCACACGATAGAGGGCGCGTTCTATCTCAGAGAGGGCGACTGGCATTACTTAATGTATTCGGGAAACTGCTACGAGCAGCCGACCTATTACATAGGCTACGCAAGGGTTAAGACCGACGAAACCGACCTCACGAAAATCCGATTCGAAAAATATCCCGACGACAAAACGTATTTCCCCGTGCTTTCGGCTAACGAATTCGAGGAGGGAACGGGACATCACTCGATGATTAAAGAGGACGGTCAGTGGTACGCCGTATACCACGCGAGAGATTATGACAACAGCTCCGGCGCAGACGCCTTCGACGCGCACAACGCCCGTATATGTAAAATACACATAAAGGACGGTGTAATCACCGCGGAAAGATATAAGGACAGAATATGAACGAATGGAAGAAAAATTTGCGGAAAATAAAGCCCTACGTTCCCGGAGAGCAGAGCAAGGATAAAGACGTCGTTAAGCTGAACGCCAACGAAAACCCCTATCCGCCCTCTCCGAAGGCGATAGAGGCGATAAAAAGCTTCGACGCCGAAGGCTTAAAAAAATATCCCCCTTCGGACGCGGCTCAGCTTAAGACGGCGATTGCGAAGCACTACGGCGTGGGGGTTGAAAACGTATTTCTCGGAAACGGAAGCGACGACGTTTTAGCTCTCGCCTTTCAGGCGTTTTTTAACGGCGGCAGGGCGATAGCATTTCCCGATATCACTTACAGCTTTTATCCCGTATGGTGCGAGATGTTTAAAATCCCGTACAGAACTTATCGGCTCGGCGAGGATTTTCGTATTAATCCCGAGGATTACAGGGAAGAAAACGGCGGCGTCGTTATTCCGAACCCGAATGCGCCTACTTCAATAGGAGAAGGCGTTGACTTTATAGAAAAAATACTTGATTATAACCGCGACAGCGTCGTTATAATCGACGAGGCGTACGCTGATTTCGGCGTGCAAAGCGCTGCGCTTTTTGTTAACGAAGATAAATATAATAATCTTCTCGTAACGGGCACGTTTTCTAAATCGCGTTCGCTTGCGGGTCTTCGTATAGGCTTTGCGCTCGGCTCGGCTGAGCTTATTTCCGTTCTTGAAGCGGTTAAGAATTCCTATAATTCCTATACAATCGACTCGCTTTCAATCGCTGCGGGTACCGCGTCCGTTGAGGATAATGAATATTTCAGAGAGGTTATTGATAAAATAATTAAAACGAGAACCCGACTGACCGAAGCGCTTCGCGCGCTCGGC
This sequence comes from Eubacterium sp., assembly GCA_024696725.1. GTDB lineage: Bacteria > Bacillota > Clostridia > Oscillospirales > Acutalibacteraceae > Eubacterium_R. The sequence goes on from JAILGO010000147.1 coordinate 2,883, forward strand.
TTTACGGTTTTCGACTCGTCGGCGAACTTTGTTTTCGCGACTCACGATACTCTGAATATGCGCGATATGTTTGAATACCTTAAAACGAAAAAGGTCTTTATACGCTATTTCAACCTGCCGAGAATTGATAATTTCGTAAGAATTACCGTCGGCACGGACGAAGAAATTGATATACTTTTAAGAGAAATCATAAATTACACGGAGGAAAAAATATGAGACAGTTAGCTAAGGCGCTTGCGGTATTTATTAACCTTGCGAACTACGGGGTAGGAATAGCGGTAGCGCTTATCCTCTTATTAAAAGCGGATTTTACCTCGGTATTCTATCTTCAGGGACTTACGACGAACGAAAGCCTGTTTTTCAATATGCTTCTCTTTATCGCGGGACTCGCGCTTTTAGGACTCGTTCTTATACTCCTTACGAAAGAATACAAGAAGCTCTCGCTTATAATTGAATTTCCGATAGTGTTCGAGGCGCTTCCGCTGATAGTTTCCGTAATAAGCATAATATACGGCTTTCGCGCAGACACCCAAAGAGAAAAAATCTTCGTAATCGCGGCGGCGGTTATTTACGCTCTTCTATCGCTCGTAATTATCTACGCGGGCGCGACGGTATATCAGATTTTTCCGAAGGACGAAGAAAAATAAAAAACAAACCGTGTGAAAACACGGTTTATTTTTTTTAGTCGTCATCGTCGCTTGACAGTTTAAGAACGGCAAGGAACGCCTCCTGAGGCACCTCGACGGAGCCGAAGCGGCGCATACGCTTTTTACCCTCCTTCTGTTTTTCAAGGAGCTTTTTCTTTCGGGTTACGTCGCCTCCGTAGCACTTGGCAAGCACGTCCTTACGAAGCGCCTTAACGGTCTCTCTTGCGATAACCTTTCCGCCGATTGCAACCTGAATCGGAATTTCAAACAGGTGACGCGGGATGTATTTTTTAAGCTGCTCGGCAATTCTTCTCGCTCTTGTATACGCCTTTTCGCGATGGATAATAAACGAGAGAGCGTCGATTAAATCGCCGTTGAGAAGCACGTCGACCTTAACGAGCTCGCTTCTTCTGTAATCCTTAAGCTCATAGTCAAACGAGGCGTAGCCGCGCGTTCTCGACTTAAGAGTATCGAAGAAGTCGTAGATAATTTCATTAAGCGGAAGTTCGTAGTGAATATCCGCTCTTTCCGGCGTGATATAATTCATAGTGATAAATATACCGCGTTTTTCCTGGCACAAATCCATTACCGCGCCTATAAACTCGCTCGGAACGTAGAGATGAGCGTCGGCGTACGGCTCCTCGCAATAGTCGATATTAGCGGGGTCGGGATAGTTAGTCGGGTTATCTATTTCAACCATCGTACCGTCGGTAAGATGGATTTTATAAACAACGCTCGGAACGGTTGCAATTAAATCGAGGTTATATTCCCTGTCGAGCCTTTCCTGAATAATCTCAAGGTGCAGGAGTCCGAGGAAGCCGCAGCGGAAGCCGAAGCCGAGCGCTCCCGAGGTTTCGGGCTCATAAGAGAGCGACGCGTCGTTAAGCTGAAGCTTTTCAAGCGCGTCGCGCAGAGCCTCATAGTCAGCGCCGTCGGCGGGATAAATTCCGCAGAACACCATCGGGTTAACCTTGCGGTAGCCGGGAAGCGGCTCGGGCGCGCTGTTCGGAACGGTAGTAACCGTATCGCCGACCTTAGCGTCGCCTACCGTTTTAATCGAAGCGGTAATATAGCCGACCTCGCCCGCGGTGAGCTCCGCCGCCTTTTCCATCGAGGTAGCGCGCATATAGCCGACCTCAACGACGGTGAACTGAGCGCCCGTCGACATAATCTTCATCGTGTCGCCCGCCTTGATTTTTCCGTCCATAATTCTTACGTAAACTATAACGCCGCGGTAGCTGTCGTAAACCGAGTCGAAGATAAGCGCCGTAAGCGGCTTATCGTCGTCGCCCCCGGGCGGCTTTATTTCATTTACGATATACTCGAGAACCTCACCGACGTTTTCACCCGTTTTTGCGCTGATACGCGGCGCGTCAAGACAGGGTATGCCGATTACGTCCTCGACCTCCTGAGCCGCTCTTTCCGCGTCGGCGGCAGGCAGGTCGATTTTATTGATTACGGGGAGAATATCTAGGTCGTGGTCAAGCGCGAGGTAGGTATTGGCAAGCGTCTGAGCCTCAACGCCCTGAGACGCGTCAACGATAAGAAGAGCGCCTTCGCACGCTGCGAGCGAGCGCGACACCTCATAATTAAAGTCGACGTGACCGGGGGTATCTATAAGATTGAATATATAGTCCTCGCCGTTTTTCGCTTTATAGTTAAGCTTTACGGCGTGCGCCTTTATTGTAATTCCCCTTTCCCTTTCAAGCTCCATATCGTCGAGTATCTGCTCCTGCATATCGCGCTTTTCGACCGAGCTTGTAAGCTCTAAAAGACGGTCCGCAAGAGTTGACTTACCGTGGTCAATATGAGCTATTATGGAAAAGTTTCTTATATTTTTCTTATTTACAGACAAATTGTTTTCCTCTTATTCTTCGTTTTTGATATTCCTTATATCCTTAACCTCGCCGAGAGTTTTTTCGGGATTTGCGGCGCCTTTGAACAGGCGGTAAATATAATAAACGGGGAGAAGATACGGACGTTTTTCAAGCACGCGGTAATCCGCCTTCATTTTCTTTACGGGCGGGAAAAGCCTTTTAAGAAGATACTGCTTCTTCGCGCTTTCAAGCGAGCCTCCCATTCCCTCAAGCTCTCTTGTCAGTTTTATTTTTCCGCTTCCGAAAATTCCGAAGTTTATAAACACCTCGAGAAGCTTTTCGTCGTTTTCGGTAAGCTCCTCACCGTCGAAGAGCTTAAACGCAAGCTTTCTCGTTTCTCTTTCAAAATCCGCTATACCGTATTCAGAAAGTCTTGAACTGATATATTCATAATCGAGCCTTCCGCTCTCTTTTTTCAGGAACAGGTAATTATCGGCTAAAAAGCGTATTCCGCAGCCCGCCGTTGAATAGTGCTTATACATGTGACAGACGTTATAGATATAAACGTCGTTAAGTCCCATGTGATAAAGACAGGGATTATCGTCGTCGGGCGACGCGTTTTCCCAGAGATTATCGAAGCGCGGACAAAAATCGTGCTCCTCAAAGAAGAGCGTTCTATGGAACTCAAAGGTTGAAAACGGCGGCTTATGGTAGTCGTCGCTGTTTTCACCCGTAGCCGTAGGCTTATAGCCGTTCTCTTTCATTATACGGGCGACGGCGTCGCGGTTTTCGGCGTCGTAGAGGATATCGTTATCGCTCATCTGGCGCATACTCTCTTTAGGATAGTACGCCTTAAGTATAAGCCCCTTAAGCGGCATAAAGCGGATACCCTTTTCGCTGAGCGCGGAAAAAATCCGCTCGCGTTCGTCGTTCATAACGAGCATTCGTTTAAGCTCGCTTAACGAGTAGTTACGGAATTCCTGCTTAAGCTGAGCGTCGATACCGTCCGTTTCCGAAATCAACGGGAATATTATATTGTAGACCTGATGCTTCTTAGCAAGGGTAAGCAAAAACGAAAAGTCGACGCCCTCAGCCGCGGGCGGCTCTTTTTCATTAAGACTGCGGCTGAGCAGCTCGATAAGAAAGCTTACCTCTTTTTTTCTCGCTTCACTCATTATTCAAGTATTCCCAGCTTTTCTATAGTTTCAAGAGCCTCTTTAACGTCGGCGCGTACGGTTTCTTCGTCGACGTCGTACTTTTCAAGCATTGCCTTTACAATGCTGTCCTCGGTCTGCTCCGTTTTAAGAAGCTCGAAAATATACGCGGCGGTAGGATTGTTATTAATAATTCCGTTAAAGCTTTTCTGAAGCTTTCCCGTCGCGATAGCGAAATTGCTTCCGTCTATATTGCCGAGGATAATATCCTTTTTCAGTTTCATTTTATCACCTGATTTTATAACTGTTCAAGTATTCTTCTTGCTACGTGGATACCGCTTGCGGACGCGTGCGAAAGCGAATGGGTAACGCCCGAGCCGTCGCCGATAACGTAGAGTCCCTTATGAACGGTCTCAAGATTTTCGTCGAGCTCAACCTCCATATTGTAGAACTTGACCTCAACGCCGTAAAGCAGGGTATCGGGGTTAGCGGTACCGGGAGCGATTTTATCGAGGGCGTAAATCATTTCGATTATACCGTCGAGAATACGCTTTGGAAGCACGAGCGAAAGGTCGCCCGGTGTTGCGGCAAGCGTAGGACGGGTCAAGCCCTCCTCTATACGCTTCGGAGTGCTTCTTCTTCCCGAAACGAGGTCGCCGAAGCGCTGAACGATTACTCCGCCGCCGAGCATATTCGAGAGTCTTGCTATACTCTCGCCGTAGCCGTTACTGTCCTTGAACGGTTCGGAAAAATGCTTAGCGACGAGAAGCGCGAAGTTTGTATTTTCGGTCTGCTTTTTGGGGTCCTCAAAGCTATGGCCGTTTACGGTAACTATACCGTTAGTGTTTTCGTTAACGACGCTTCCCTTCGGGTTCATACAGAAGGTGCGTACCCTGTCCTCGTAATTCTTGGTTGTATATACGATTTTACTCTCATAAAGCTCGTCGGTGAGATGGCTGAAGATTACGGCAGGAAGCTCAACCCGCACGCCGATATCTACGCGGTTTGAAAGCGTATGAATTCCAAGCTCTTCACAGACGGTTTCCATCCACTTGCTTCCGCTTCTTCCGACCGAGACTATACACTTACGGCAGGTAAACGTTTTACCGTTTCCCTCGACGGCATAGCCGTTTTCGGTCTTACTTACCTTATCAATATGGGTATTGAAGAAGAAATCCACCTTATCCTTAAGCTCGGCGTAGAGATTTTCAAGCACAACGTAATTGATATCCGTACCGAGATGACGTACAGAGGCGTCGAGAAGATGAAGCTGATTCTGAATACAGAGCTTCTTGAACTGTGAGCCCGCAGTCGAATAGAGCTTACAGTTTTCGCCTCCGTGGGTAATGTTGATTTTATCAACGTACTCCATAAGCTCGGTAGCCTTTTTCTTACCGATATATTCATAGAGCGTGCCGCCGAAATCGTTAGTGATATTATACTTTCCGTCGGAGAACGCGCCTGCGCCGCCGAAGCCGCTCATAATAGCGCAGGTCTTACAGCCGATACAGGATTTAACCTTATCGCCGTCGATAGGGCATTTTCTTTTAGCAAGCTCGTTTCCTGCCTCAAAGACCGCTATCTTAAGCGCGCCGTTATTCTTCGACAGCTCGTAGGCGGAAAATATACCTCCCGGTCCCGCTCCGATTATTACTACGTCGTACTCTGTTCTGTTCATTTTTTACCTCTTAGTTTTTTATTGATTCTGCGTTTAAGCGCCGCGGACGCGTTGCCCTTTGAGGCAAACCGGTCCTTGGTTTTATTCTCTATAAGACTTTCTATATATTCAAGCTTTTCTTCGGGCGTTCTTTCCGACGAGAACACCTCGTCAAGAGCCGCGAACGGCAGCGTGGCGGCGTTCGCTTTAAATATATATTTATCCGTATTCATTTCGCCGCTGCTTTCCGTATCGTCATAAGTATAACCGTGAACGCAGCCCGAGTCCCAGAACAAATCCTTTGAAACGCGGTGCGCGGGATTTCCTCCCCATGCCTCGTTGCTCGGCGTTTCCTTACCCGTACATACCGCGCCTGCGCCGATTATGCTTCCCGAGCAAATCCGAGTGCCTTTAAGAACGAGAACGTTCTGGCCGAGCCATACGTGGTCGCCGATATAAACGCTTTTTGAAGGGTTAATGCGTTTTTTATTAACGGTGCTGTAAATAAGATGCGGGTCGGCGGTACGAATCCATACGCCGAAGGAGAAAAGTCCGCTGTCGCCGATAAAGACGTGCCTGCGCTCGGAGGCTATGATATTGAGCGCGCCGTTCATATAGTTATTCTTTCCGATAAAGCATACGCTTTCACGGTAAACGGTAACGTTAAGATAATAGACGTGCTTTGACGAGGAAAGATAAACTACGCTGTTATCGAATCTGAATTCTATCTTTGAGTTATTCAGCGTAACGCCCTCCTCAACGATAAGGATATTGCCCGTTCCTCCGAACATAATACGGCTGTTGTTCATTTTAAGGTTTTCTGAGCCGATTATTTTATTGTTCTTAAGAGACTCAAGCTCTTCAACGCTATTAAATATCTGCATACTATTTAACTCCGAGCAATTCTTTCATATAAGCCGTATAGCCGAGAAGCACCTGCTCGGCGGGACCCTTTCTTTCCTTTTCGTACGAGCCGAGCTCGCCCATCGTCACAATAGAGGAAAAGAGACGTCCCTGATGCGGCATTGACTGTATAAGCCGGCTCATTGCGCCTGCGGGCGCGTCGCATACCGTAAGAACGATTTTTTCCTTCTTCGGATATACGATAACCATAAATCTGTTAGTTGCGGGAAGGCAGATATATTCCGATACGGAAGCCGCCGTCGGCGCTCCGAAGAAGAAATCGCCGTACTCCTCCTTATTCCAGTTAGCCTCCATAAATTCGAAAAGCTCCTGCTTGCTTTCCCACTTTCTTCCTGATTTGATAACCTGTCGTCCTGTCATTATTTTTCCTCCTTTAAATTTCGTTTCATTATTTTTGCTACCGCCTCGACGTGAGGGGTTCTAGGGAACATATCAACCGGGGTAATTTCTACGGCGTTATAGCCGAGCGGGTTCAGTATTTCAAGGTCGCGCGCGAGGGTTGCGCTGTCACAGGAAACGTAGACGATTCTTTTCGCGTCAAGCCTTGCGACCGTATCAAGCAGCTCGCGCGAGCAGCCCTTACGCGGCGGGTCAAGTATAATAACGTCGGGGGTAACGCCTCTTTTTTCAAGTTCCTTCGCGCCGTCTTCTGCGTCGCCGCAGAAAAATTCAGCGTTTTTTATTCCGTTGAGCCCGGCGTTTATTTTCGCGTTTTCAACCGCCTGAGGAACGATTTCTATACCGAAAACCGCTTTCGCCTTATCAGCCATCGTCAGTCCGATTGTACCCGCGCCGCAGTATAAATCCACCACGGTTTCGCCTCCCGTAAGCGCCGCGTATTCGGCAGCCTTTGAGTAAAGCCTTTCGCACTGGTCGTGATTAACCTGATAAAACGAGTTCGGCGAGATTACGAACCTCTTGCCGAGGAGAATATCGGTAATCGTATCGCTTCCCCAAAGGGTTACGGTTTTTTCGCCTAAAATAACGTTGCTGTTTTCCTTATTGATATTTACGCAGACGCTTTTTACGCCGTCAATTTTTTTAAGCTCCCCGATAAGCGTTTCCTTATCGGGAAGGCTCTCGCCGTTTATTACCGCGCACGCCGTAAGCTCTCCCGTTGCGGCGGCTTTTCTCAGATAGATATGGCGGAGGAGTCCTTTACCCTTGCTTTCGTCGTACGAGTCAACGCCCGAGCTTTTTACCCATTTTGAAAAAGCGTCAAGGCATTTTTCAAATACCGCACTCTGAAGAAGGCAGCTCTTACAGGGAATAATCCTATGGCTCTTATAGGCGTAAAATCCCGCGAAGAGCTCGCCGTCCTCGATTATTACGGGATACTGCGCTTTATTGCGGTAACGATTTATTTCGTCGGCGCCGATAACGTCCTTTACGGGAATATCAAGATGGGCGATTCTTTTAACGGCGTCCTCTACCCTGCTCTTTTTATACTTAAGCTCCTCGCTATAGGTCATATTCCTGAACGAGCAGCCGCCGCATTTTTCCGAAACGGGACAGTCGCTCTTTATTCTTGACGGGGATTTATTACAGAAATCCCTTATTATTCCTATACAGTAGCGCTTTGAGGTTTTAATAATATGGGCTATTATTATGTCGCCGGGAACGGCTCCGCGCACGAACACGGCTACGCCGTTATAATGTCCGACGGCTGAGCCCTCCGAGGTCATCGCTTCGATATTAAGTTTTATATCGTCGTTTTTCTTAATATCCATAAACGCACCTCGACATAAAAAACCAATATATATAATATCATAAATTATAATATATAGCAAGAATAAACCCCCGATTTCTCGGGGGTAAAAATTATTTTTTATTCTTTTCGGCTAAACGCTGGAAGAACTTTACGATTTCAACTATCGGAATTACGAGGAACGCGGTACCCATAGAAGCAAGATACTGATTAAGGGTAAGCGGAACGAAGTCGAAGGCTTTTGTAAGGAACGGGATATAGATAACCGCCGTCGAAAGCACTATCGAAGCCGCCATTGCGCCGATAAGATACCAGTTAAGGCTTCCCATCTGAACGATTGACTTACGGCGCGAGCGCATATTGAACGAATGGAAAATCTCTGACATTGAAAGCGTTAAGAACGCCATAGTCATAGCTCTCTGATGAACGAATTCGGGAGAGCCGCCGCCGAAACGGTCGCCTATGAAATACGCGGCGAGAGTCAGTACGGTTACCATTACGCCCTGCCATGCGCAGTCGATACCCATACCGCCTGCGAATATACCGTCCCTGCTGTCACGCGGAGCGCGCTTCATAATGTCGGGCTCTCCCTTTTCCATACCGAGAGCAAGAGCCGGGAAGCAGTCCGTAATAAGATTAATCCAGAGAAGGTGAACGGGTTCAAAGAGAGTAAAGCCGAGAAGGGTTGCAATAAATATTGAAAGCACCTCGGAGAGATTTGACGAAAGAAGGAACTGAATGGCAGCCCTGATATTATCGTAAATCTTTCTTCCCTCTTCAACCGCAGATACGATAGTCGCGAAGTTATCGTCGGCAAGAACCATATCGGCAACGTTTTTAGTAACGTCGGTACCGGTAATACCCATACCTACGCCGATGTCCGCGTTCTTAATCGAAGGAGCGTCGTTAACGCCGTCGCCCGTCATAGCGGTAATCATTCCGCGCGCCTTCCACGCCTTTACGATTCTTACCTTGTGCTCGGGCTGAACGCGTGCGTAAACGGAAACCTTTTCTAAGATTTCGTCGAATTCTTCGTCGCTGAGCTTATTTAAGTCAGAACCCGTCATAGCCTGAGAAGCGTCGCTTATAATACCGAGTCCCTTTGCGATTGCAACGGCGGTATCCTTATGGTCGCCCGTAATCATAATCGGGCGGATACCTGCGCTCCGGCATTCCTTGATTGCGTCGACAACCTCGGGACGAACGGGGTCAATCATACCCGTAAGACCGACATAGCAAAGCTTCTGCTCAAGCTCGGAAGCCTCGTTAGAGGGCTGCTCGGAATAGCTTCTCATAGCGGCGCAGAGTACGCGCAGCGCACGGTCAGCCATTTCCTTATTCGAAGCAAGAATCTGCTCTCTGAGCTCGTCGGTCATCGGTACGCGCTTTCCGTCGATAAATACGCTTTCGCATCTTGAAAGAACGACGTCGGGAGCGCCCTTTGTATACTGAATAAAGCCGTTTTCGGTCTTATGAACGGTAGACATCATCTTACGCATACTGTCAAACGGAGCCTCGCCGACTCTCGGGAATTTTTCCTCTATCTCGTACTTCTTAAGTCCGAGCTTGTCGGCGTACGCAACGAGAGCCGCCTCGGTGGGCTCGCCCTTGATGCTTCCGTCCTTCTGAAGCTCCGCGTCGCAGCAGAGCGCCATAGCGGTAGCGAGAAGCTTCTCGTCGGTACCCTTATACTCGACGACGGTCATCTTATTCTGGGTAAGAGTACCCGTTTTATCCGAGCAGATTATCTGGGTACAGCCGAGAGTCTCAACGGCTGTAAGCTTTCTTATAACAGCGTTACGCTTACTCATCTTCGTTACGCCGATTGAAAGCACGATAGTAACAACGGCGGCAAGTCCCTCGGGGATTGCGGCAACGGCAAGCGATACGGCTACCATAAAGAATTCAAGAGTATTATCAATTCCGACCTTTCCGCCGGTCATAACCGTTCTTACGATATCGAACGCGAAGATAAAGACACTTATACCGATTACGATAATCGAAAGCACCTTGGAAAGCTGATTGAGCTTAATCTGAAGCGGAGTTTCCTCGTCCTTAGCCTGTGTAAGAGCGTCGGCGATTTTACCCATTTCGGTATCCATACCCGTCGCGACAACAACAGCCTTACCGCGTCCGTATACAACGTTAGAGCCCATATAGCACATATTTTTTCTGTCGCCGAGCGGTACGTCGTCGGAGCCCTCCGTGCTTACGATTTCGCTCTCCTTGCTTACGGGAACGGACTCGCCCGTGAGCGCCGCCTCCTCAATTTTCATCGAGGCGCTTTCTATAATACGACAGTCGGCGGGAATGCTGTCGCCGGCTTCAAGAACTACGATATCGCCGATTACAAGGTCCTCGCTTTTAACGTCGATAAGCTTACCGTCGCGGATAACCTTTGAGGTCGCGGCGGCGATTTCCTGTAAAGCCTCGATAGCCTTTTCAGCCTTGCTTTCCTGATAAACGCCGAGCACAGCGTTTATAATTACGACGACCATAATAATTATTACGTCCGCCCAGTCGCTGAACTTACCCGAGGATATAACTACGGATTTCGTTACCTCGTCAATTTTAACGAAGGCGGTAACCGCGCTGATAACAGCCGCAACGATAAGAATAATAATCATCGGGTCGGCAAGCTGTGAAAGGAAGCGCTTTAAAAGGCTGTCCTTTTTAGCCTCGGCAAGCTTGTTTTTTCCGTTCGTTTCAAGCCTTGTCGAAGCCTCTGCGGAGGATAAGCCGCTCTCTGAGGTTTTAATGTTTTCCATTACCTCTTCGGCAGAAATCAAATATTCTTTCATAAAAATCTCCTTAAAATATAAGACCTGTACATAGCTTAAACTATGTACAAGTCTCATTCTTTAAAACTAAACCAGCCTTTCGGCATGTTTGTTGACTTAGTTCGCGCTATGTAAGGGTTTGCGCGGAATTACTCCCTTATACGCGTAATATTATACCACAAATCCAAAGGAAAAGCAATAAAAACTTATTGTATGTGACCGGGCATAGAGCCGCATATAACGAAGCATGGCGGAAAAAACTTACGTTCTTAAAACTGCGGATTTTTTCGTCAGGCGAGGC